>NZ_JYNH01000169.1 GCF_000960765.1 Desulfosporosinus sp. I2
CCTTCCGCCAACATGGCGTTATGCCCCGTTGGTTCGGCCGTAATGGACTCTAATAATGGATCCTCTCTAGATAAAAAGTGGAACATCGGCAACATATTGGTATTCGGGTTATGTCCTATGCGAATCATGCTGTCTACCCCCATGTCGTTATCAACATTTGAACTTGTTAACATTCTCATTCAACTACAAAAATTATATTATATTATTTTATATAATTACGTAGTTCCCCTATCGATTCAATCCTAACAATTACCTCATCGCCCGGTTGCATAGGACCCACGCCCTCCGGTGTACCCGTTAAAACCACATCCCCAGGCAAAAGGGTCATTACTTGAGAAATAAAACTCAGAAGTTTCGGTATAGAATTAATAAAATTTTGAGTGTTGGAAGACTGTTTTACAACACCATTGAGCAAACACTGGATGTCTAGTTTACTCGGGTCAATATCTGTTACGACCCAAGGACCAATAGGACAAAACGTATCAAATGATTTTCCACGAGTCCATTGACCATCCTTCATTTGCAAATCTCTTGCGGTGACATCATTAGCGCACGTATACCCAAAGATAGCTTTAGTAGCCTCTTCCTCTGTCGCATCTTTGATGATCGCTCCGATTATTACTGCTAATTCCGCTTCATGGTCCACACGTTTACTAATCTTAGGGTAGACAATCTCCGAACCTGGACCAATTACACTAGAATGCGGCTTCATAAAAATCACAGGATCTTCCGGTAAAGAATGTTTCAATTCTTGAATATGTAATGCATAATTTAGACCGATACAAACCACTTTATGAGGTTCCACTGGGGCAAGTAAGCTAACCTGATCCAAAGGCAACCATGCATCAATTGGTTTAGATTTGGGGTCAAGGAATGATCCATTTAACAAATGTACCTGCTCCCCTTCAACAAAACCAAACCCAATTTCCTTTTCATGATTCATAAAACGAACGTATCTCATAAAAATCATCCTTTCAAAATCATATAGTTTGTCTATTAAACGGTCTGATTTGTCTTACAAACTTGAGCGACTGGACATTCGTTACAAAGTGGTTTTCGTGCAGTACAAATCCGCCTACCATGAAAAATTAGAAGATGATGGACTAGGGACCATCTATCTTGAGGGAAAATCTGCATCAGTTCTTCTTCGACTTTATCCGGTGTTTTTCCCTGAACAATGCCTAAACGATGGGCCACTCGAAAAACATGAGTATCAACCGCGATCGCAGGTAGGCTAAAGGCATTACTGACAACAACATTAGCAGTTTTACGTCCAACCCCCGGAAGCATTCTCAATAATTCTAGATCAGCAGGCACCCGTCCCTCATGTTCCTCCACTAACACTTTGCATGCTGCAAGAATATTTTTTTGCTTTGTTATGAAAGAGCCCGAGAGAACGGATTTTAAGTTCAAGTAGTGTTTGCCCTAATGAGATGATCCCCTCAGGCGTGTTCGTTTCGGCAAATAGGGACTCCGTAACTAGATTTACTCTTTCATCGGTACACTGAGCAGATAAGATCGTCGCAATGAGCAATTCAAAGGGCGTATGATACACAAGCTCACAGCGCGCATCTGGAAACTTCTCTTGTAAAGCGACAAAAATATATTGGGATACTGACTCATTGGAACGAATCTCCGTCATAGGTGAACCCTCCGCCTGCCTATCCTAAGAACTTCTTAAATAATGCAACACTTGAAGATTTGCTAATTCCGATTGAAGCTAAGCTTTTTATTACTATTACCATAATATCATAAAACCTTCAGAATCCCGGAACTTTTATAAGTCAATTAACCAAAGGGATGACGAAAACCTTACTTAAGAGTATAATCAGTAGGCAAATTAATATAAATGAGGTAATGATAAATGTGGCTTAATCTTTTTCTGATCTGCACTCTTGGTTTTTTAGCTGCGACTGTTGACGCAATTGCTGGAGGCGGTGGTCTTATTAGTCTACCAGCATTACTGATGGTAGGTGTCCCCCCGCATCTCGCGCTTGGTACCAATAAATTTGCTGCATCCCTAGCTTCTTTAAACAGTTCCGTCACTTTTGCACGCTCTGGAAAAGTAAACTTTGCCCTTGTAAAGTGGCAAATTCCTTTTACTTTGTTAGGTGCCTTTTTGGGAGCCTGGGCAGTTCTTAGGGTAAGCTCTGCCTTTTTGAATAAAGCAGTCTTAGTCCTAATCTTGGTGGTAGGACTTTATACTCTGCTCCATAAAAATTTAGGAATGGAAAATCAATTCAAAGGACTCACTCTTCGAAAAATTGTTATAGGATGTCTATTTGCTTTTGCATTAGGGTTTTATGACGGATTTTTCGGCCCTGGAACAGGGTCCTTTCTAATCTTTTCATTTATCGCACTCTATGGCTTCGACTTTGTCGTTGCTTCTGCCAATTCTAAAGTCTTAAATTTCACAAGTAATATTGCCTCTCTTCTCCTCTTCGCCTGGTATGGACAGGTTCTCTTTATATACGGCATCCCCATGGCCCTTTTCATGATCTTAGGATCGTATGTAGGCACTAAACTTGCCATTAAACGAGGCGCTCAACTAGTCAAACCAATCTTTATCATTATGTCTCTGCTAGTAGCTGCAAAACTCATTTATCAGTATATTTAACCTCGATGACCTATAGAAAAAAATTTGGCTACAAATTGTAGCCAATAGATTAATCCCCTAATAGATGACTAACCTGAACATTTACGCCGATCAAAGAATCGTTATTTGGGGTCCAGGTACCAATCCGCCGGACTTGTAGGATAACCCCCGGGAGTCGGAAGAACAGGGTGTTGCTCATCTGCAAGTCCAAATAATCGGATTCTTACCCAGTTATAACCGGTTCTGGAACTAATCAGTAAGTACCCATGAGTATCGTTTCGAAAGCGAAAATCAAGTTGTCCATAGGAAACGGTGGCATCTTGTCCTTTTAATACATAAGATACTGGCAAAGAATGAGTATGTTTTTCTTCAACGGATAAACGAGCCTGACTGGCTGCTTGATAAAGAGTGCTTGAGTCTTGGCAGATGCCCCCGCCATTATCTTTAGTCATGGACTTATCTACAAAGATTATAGCTGGTTGGTAGCCTGCAGCCTGAGTCCGCTCTCCTACAACTCCATTGAACGAAAATACTTCTCCTGGTGCAATTAGGTGATTATCAATAGCCATAGCGGCTATACGTACATTTTGGGTACGTGACACATCCTGAGCATTAAAATACGTTGTGTAATCCCCTAAAATATCCTTGATTTTAGTTAAGTCAGCAATACTAGGCTGAACAGAGATTTCCTTGATGACAACTTCAACCTTGTTCACATGTTCTTGAGTAATTTTCAACCAGGTTGCTTCAATATCCACTTCTTGCCCTGATTGCCCCTCTGTCTTTTCTAGTCGACCATCTTTATAAACGATCGTCGCCTTATGCATAGGTTGGCTAATAATTTTACTTATACCTTCCAGCTGAGCGATAATCTCATTACGGTCTATTCCAATGCCATCCTTCGAGATACCATGTGGTGAACGAGCTAAGCTACTGAGAACATCTACAACCTTAGATCCTGTAGTGATTGGAAATACGAGATCCAACCATTGTTCGATCCCCTCATAAGTTCTATCTGTTTTCAAAGGGAATACTTGATCTTTATAGGTGACAGAATTCGGGATTTTTTCTTTGAGTAAAGAGGATATCTGAGTTCTACTTAAACCAGATAAGTCCTGTCCCCAAACAATCAACCCCGCTGGAGCTTGATCATGTGTATTACCATAAGAAATAACAGTTCCCAGAACGAGGGTAATACATAATTGCAATAATAAGGCTATCAAAAGCAATCCGGTTTTTTTCATATACTACATCTCATCGAGCTTTCTTAGTTAGTTTTTCTGTAAATGGGAGGTTACTTCCATCAAAGTACTACGGGTAGTAATGTGAGTCACCATTTCAGGTGTAATAGTTTCTCCAGCCTTCAAACTATCACCATTATCGAGAATAATAGTCTTTTCTACCCTTTTTCCAATAAAATATTGGAGTTGACGTTGCTCAAATAAGTTAAAACCAGCCTCCTGTTCTCCAACAGAATCATCGTCCCTTGATAAGCCCTGGATTGGATCTGATACTGGTGTTGGGTCCATAGAGTAAGAGGGTATTTCAAATAGGTTTTCATTGCTTTGTTCAGGGATTTCCTTATTCTGAACGGTCTGATCTCCTTCAATGATCAGTAATTCCTTGCCTAGAGTAATGATCTTTTCGGCTTCAATTTCATGCATTCGTGCGTCAGATTCAAATAGACAGGCTGCAATTCGACCTGTTTCCTCATCAATCAGTATTTCTTTAACTTCTCCTATGAGTTGCCCCTTTTTAGTTAAAACCTTTGTTCCTAAAACACGAGTATTTTGCCTTAACAAATTCTGGACTTCCATATTCTGTGCGACGTCTTGAATAACTTCAGAATTCGGGATCGTAATCGCAAATTCTCCAAGCCCAAGAATGTCAGCATAAGGAAGTACCTTCGCTCCAAAATAATCTGTGGGTTGATCGATAATCAAAAAATCTAATGTTTTTTCCTGTGGATTAAGAACGAAATCTTTTACAACCCCAACTTGAGTACCGTCCGAAATACTAATAATACGCAACCCGATAATTTCTTTTGTCGGCTTCATGGCGAACAAGCCCCCTTCATTTAGTTTATATCGATATTTTCTTTTGTCATCCAAACATTAAACTGATGACTAAGTTCGGAATTGAATCGGGGCAAATACCTTTTAATAATCCCATCCAACTGAGAAAGCGCATATTCGCGCTCATCCAGATTGTTCCAAAGCCAATAACAATCAAGAATTAGATAAAAAGCAATATCTGGAACAGGGTCAAGTGATAACGCTTTGGAAAAATAGAAGGCGGCCTGTTCAAAGTTGTCCGAATGTTTTGCCTTAAATCCCAAATCGATCAACTCTTCGAGAGATATTATGTTAAGTTCAGGGAATGGTTCAAGCAATGTTAAGGCTAGCGCCTCCGTATTATTAAGCGTGGTATCAATTTCAACTAGCTCTTCGTGAAGTTCTACGATACTCACTTGCTCTTCTTGAGGTTCTACGATACTCACTTGCTCTTCCTGAAGTTCTACGATACTCACTTGCTCTTCTTGAGGTTCTGCGATGCTCATTTGCTCTTCTTGAGGTTCTGCGATACTCATTTGCTCTTCTTGAGGTTCTACGATACTCATTTGCTCTTCTTGAGGTTCTGCGATACTCATTTGCTCTTCTTGAGGTTCTACGATACTCATTTGCTCTTCTTGAGGTTCTGCGATACTCATTTGCTCTTCTTGAAGTTCGCCAGTATAATCTTGGTCTTTTTGACGTTCAGCTATACGCTCTTGGATATCAATATTTTCTTCGGACCTGTTCTGTTCGAGACAGATTGCATCGTTTTGTGATTTGTCTTTGTTTATTCGAAGGATTGGCCATAAGGTTCCTATAATAACAAAAAACAAAATTGACAGAATCCACCAAATTATTCGTTCCGTCCGAAGTGCCCAAGGGAATAATAAGACAACACAACACAAAAAGAAGGCCATTAAAAATGCTCTTCTCCTGGTTATGCCAAATAGTTGGGCTTGCCAAGTCAAATACATTACAAATGGAATGCTTCCAATAATAACAGTTATTTCATAGGTCAGAATATAGGTCCTCCTTCATCCTGAACATTCTTTTTTAAAAATTCGACATAAGTCTCATTTCTCCTTCTTATTACACTTCTGATTTATAAGGATTTTAATGGGCATAACTTTTTAAACGATTTCTTTTAATCCCAAAAATATTGCAAAGGATAAATACATTTTATAGAGAATACAATAAGGATTCTAAAACTTTTTCTAACAACCATTCAGCAACAAGTTTTGATCAAAGGTTTGGAGGTTACGCTGTGTCAGATTATAATAACGACTCTTTAGACATTACCTTATTGCGTCAGAGGGTAAACCTCTTAGAAAACCAGCTTGAAGAAATACGTTTACAAACACATGTACTTTTAGATATTGCTCGTGCTCTTAATGCTTCTCTTGATCCAAAGGTTATCGCCGCCAATATAATTAGTGCCATGGTTTCGCTCATAAGTATTAACCAAGCAAGCGTTTATCTTTATAATGACAAAAAAAAGCGACTTTGAAGTTATAGGAGTTTTTGACTCTAGAACACTTTCTCCACAGATGCCGCCACAGCTTGATTTATCAATACCCTTAAAGGTCTTAGCGGACGGCGCGACATATTACCAAGCACCAACAGATTTTCAAGAATGGGAATGGGTTTGTTGCTTACCTCTTGAAAATTCACAACGCAAAATTGGAACCATCAATATCCATGCCCTCCGACAAAAGGAAATCACCCCCGAACAAATGAATTTTCTAGAAACAGTAGCCGGTCATGCCACTTCCGCTTTAGAAAACGCCCTTCTATATGCCATTGTTGAACGAGAATCAATTACTGATGGACTTACAGGTGTGTATAACCACCGTTACTTCCAAAAACGGTTGCGAGAACACATTTCACTCTGCCAACGTCGTAAACGCTCTGTCACCTTTGGTCTACTGATCATTGATGTCGATAATTTCAAACAAATTAATGACCGGTACGGTCATCAATTTGGAGACATAGTACTTAAGACAATTGTAAAGGAGCTCCAAAATAATTTAAGAGAAGAAGACTTGATTGCCCGTTACGGTGGAGAAGAATTTGTCATTCTTATACCTGAAGCAACCGAAAAAATCGTCTTACTAATTAGTGAAAAGGTTCGAGAGGTTGTGGAAAGAACCACGGTGCAATATTCAGAAACCAACCTCCAGGTATCTGTTACAGTAAGTATTGGCGTTACACTTTGGCGCTCAACCGACTCTCCAGCTTCTGTGATTTCTAGAGCAGACAACGCCTTATATCAAGCCAAAACTACAGGTCGTAATCAAAGTATTCTTAAATGAGCCAGCTTATAAATCCCCCCTGGATCAGAAAAACACCCCTTCCATTCCTGCTGGGGGTGTTTTTCGTTTACTAGAAGTGCAGTATTTAATTATATATAGACTACCCTCTATACTTCAATAGCTCTGGGTATCTGTCCATGATTTTTGGCTGAATTGATTGACATTCTAATTAGTTGAAAACATGATGCCATGATTACTATGGCACAACCGCCAAGGAATCCCCCGATCATGATGACTGGGATAAAAGCTAACATGAAATCACTCCCTTTTTGCTTAAGAATTTTTAGTATTACCTTATTACCTTGTCCTATATTCTTCTTTTCACTAATAGTGTAACAGATCAAATAATAAAAAGAAAGTGATTGTGTTCACTTTCATAAAGTCTTATTCTTCTAAATTTAGTAAATCTTTAAAAACTTTTAACTATCCCCATACCACTCCAAGATCTTCATAGTTTACTTGTTTTCGAGTATAATTATCCACCCAATTCACGAACAATTCAGATTCATGTTCGGGGACATGGACATAAATCTGAATAACATCACTAAATTCCTCTTTTAATATTGTCCAATTGTGCTGACCAAACTGATACTTAAGCATTTCAAACCATTCATATGGCACATGTAATATAAAACTCCGATAGGTCGTGATCCTTTTTAAATCGGTTTCTAAAATAACTTGACGGGCGGTTCCACCATAAGCTCTTGAAAGTCCCCCAGTTCCAAGCAGGATCCCCCAAAATATCTTACAACTACTACTAAAACATTCCAGACATTTCGATGCTGAAGGACATCCAAAATTGGTCGTCCTCCTGTCCCTTGTGGCTCGCCATCATCAGACGATTTCTCAATAAGCCCCAAATGCAAACGATAGGCATAAACGTAGTGGCGTGCATTGGGATAATCCTCGTGAATTCTTCGCATTGAAGTTTCGATCTGCTCTATCGTCTGGAGGGGAACTGCGATGCCAATAAACTGTGATTTTTCAATAACTTGGTCCCTAATCGTCATTTTAGATAACGTAAAAAATTCATCCACACTCATATCCCCTATTTACGGTTTCGAGCTTTTACCAAAAATGGTTCTACCTCAATTACAACTCGTTCATGCTTTCCGGAGCCAATCTGACCAACTTCATCTCGTGCTTCCACTGCAAAAAGAAGACGGCGACGATCTATTTCAATTAGTTCTGCGGTAGCATAAACCTTTGAGCCGATAGGAGTTGCCGCTGAATGCATGATACTAAGGGAAGTACCGACACTTGATTGCCCATCTGGTAAGGACAGGGCATTTATAGCAGCTTGTTCCATAAGCGCAACCATCGCCGGTGTTGCGAATACCTCTAAAGTTCCACTTCCCATAGCTTCTGCAGTATTTAAGGAAGAAACCGTTGTTTCTGCATGACCTTGAATCCCAACTAACAAATTCAACATGAACACATCCTTGTTCTATACTCTTCTAACCTAAGTCTACCACAAAGATAATAGCGTTGTGAACTCTTTTTTCACAACGCTATTATCCAATCATCAATGCAGAAAATTTAATACATCCTAGCAATCCAAAAGCCAATATAACCGACAACCAAAATCCCTACAATATGAAGAACCCACCATCCCGTGCGAAAGGCACCCCAAGTTCCCAAGTCGAGACGATCACGAAGATCACCCATTTAAATCACCTCTTTAATTAATGATGAGCACCCTGTGATATATCACTAAGGGCATCTCCCGCTTCATTAATATGGATTTTTTCTATAGCTAAATCACCAAGGGCAACAATTCCTATGAGTTTATCCTTTTCCACGACGGGAAGTCTTCGAATTTGATAGGTTGCCATTAAATCTGCTGCCTCATGCACATCTTGATCAGGGGTTACAGTAACAACCTTTGAGTTCATGACTTCTTTGGCGCTTCGATTTTCAATGGTTTTTCCCTCAGCAACGGCTCTAAGAACTATGTCACGGTCTGTAACAATACCAATTACTTTTTGTCCTTCACATATTGGAATAGAACCAATATCATTTTTCTTCATCATGCTTGCTAACTCCACAACTGTAGAATTGGGTGCAGCATAATCGACATTGGCTGTCATAACTTCACGAACTTTCATAATCCTAATCCCCCAATACAAATTTCATTCAACAAACAAAGATAGTATAAACAGCTTTACAAAAATCATGCACTAACAATATAAACACCTTCTAATAAATTGAAAATCCCCAGGCATCTCCTTCGAGCCGCCAAGGGATTTTTGTATGATTAGAAGCTTACAGCAATCATTTTACCTCCGTAGTAGATCTAATTTGGTTTGCTAATGGGTTTCGTGCCATAAACTATGGCCACTACTCCTCCTGCCAAATTATCAAATCGTGTTTCTACAAGTCCACACTCTGCAAAGATACGCACTAATTCCTCCTGAGCT
>NZ_JYNH01000170.1 GCF_000960765.1 Desulfosporosinus sp. I2
GGTTGAAAGCGTTGCAAAGCGCGAATGGCTGTCAGAGCAGTTGATAACGGTTCTTCGTAATTCCAGCCCTTTGCATAGACTCCTTGATAAGAGGGTTCAAAAGAACCATTCGTGTTTTGAGCTGAAAGAAGGTTCACAATTCCTTTTTTCAGGACCTCCTTAGCAGTGTTTGAATATCTCAATAGCCCTGAAATAGCCAAACTAGTCTCCACGACTGAACCCCAACCTCCATCGGAAAACTGAGCATTCAAAAGAAAGATTTGTCCCTTTTTCCTTGCCATTAGGATATTGCGAGCCGTGTTCCATCGTTCCCATCGAAACTTCCACTTACTGAGTAATTCTAAGGCTTGAGCTGTACTATATACTGTCCCCTCGAACCAAATAGCCGGAAATCCACCTTGGTCATCTTGCTGCTTTAAAACCCAATTTAAACCCCGCCAAATTTGTTCATCTTGGAATCGTGAACTACGCCATAATGCCTCTAGAACATGAATAGTTACGTCAACACTTGGAATATAAACTGGATGCTCTGACGTAACCTGAGGAGGTATCCCTTGAAAGCTGGGAAATGTTCCCCAACTTCCATCTTCATTTTGTAAGCGCTTCAACAGCTGCACTCCCAACTGATTCTGTCCTCCCAATACCTGATGCAAACCAATTAATGCGACTGCTGTATCGTCCAAGTCCGGGTGGGTAAAAGGTGGAGTACTTCCATAACTACCATCTTCATTCTGACCCATTTTAAGCCAATCGATTGCTTGATTTAGCCATCGGATATCTGAAGGTTTTTGAGTTGTCTCTGAATATACGCTTAAGGCCCATCCAATAGCCCATATCTTGAGTTGATCAAAGGCGGGCCACCCACCACTTGAATACTGTTTGGAAACCAACCACTGGGCAGCCCTTTGGGAGAGTTCGATATGGACACCCTTACTCATGAGTGCAAGTATTCCCATGCTCGTTGCGATAATATCCTCTGCCCAAGAACCGTCTGACATTTGCGTATTCTGGAGATATTGAAGACCTTTCTGTATTCCCTCTTGAGAGTTGGAGGCAAGCAGTGACGCAGCCACAACAACTGGCCGACCATAGAGTGGTAACTTGGCTAAAATCCTATCTTCGAGAATCGTCGGTAGTAATATTTCTTCCGGGGCAGGCCCCTCTAGTCCCGGAACTACCCTTTGTCCTAACGATAGAATCACATTAGAGAATCGTCGCACTTGAGTCAAAAGTTTAAGTTTTGCTTTCCACCCTCCTTGACTTCCCCTAAGAACCATTCCGACAATTCTCGTTATCTCCTCATCTGGCTTGGCACCTGGATACTTCCCCCAACCACCTAGATAATGCTGTTTTAACCATTGGATTCCTTTCTGATGAGAGAGCTCGTATCCTCGCCCGACTGCCAACAGAGCTAAAGAGGCAAGTGCCGTAGCCCCAGGACTTGAAGATACACCATGAGCTTCATCAAGATTTCCAGATAAGATTTGTGTTAGTCCCTCTGAGACAAAATTCCGTGACTGGTCAAGCCCTCTCTGGACTTCTCTATATAATTCCATAGAACTCTCTCCGCTTCATTTTTCACATATCTTAATATGGTCTATGTTAAAAAGAGGGAAATTGTTCCATAAACATAAATCACCAAGTCTCACGACTCGGTGATTTATGTAGTAATCTAATTTAATTAGAGCAAGGCTCCTGTTCCTTATAAAGTGCGACTTACAGCTATCTCATCACAATTAGGGAATTTTATACAGTTGATGCATTCTGTCCATACTTTTTGAGGCATTTGGTCTTTGCTGACTTCTTCGTAGCCACAGTATTTAAAAAATTGAGGCTGATAGGTTAAAGCAAAAAGTTTCGAACAACCCAATTCTCTCGCTTCTTCTTCAAGGGTTCTCACAATCTGGGTTCCGATTCCTCTTCTTTTGTAGCCATTTGCAACGGCTAACGCTCGTATTTCCGCCAAATCACTCCAAAGGATATGAAGGGACGCAACCCCAATCAATTGTCCATCCTCTTCAGCAAGCAAGAATTCGCGAATGTTTTCATAAAGCATATTTCTTGATCTTGGAAGCATGAGTCCTTGTTCAGCGTTGCTATTAATTAATAACATCATTTCTTCAACATCCGCTATTCGTGCCTTACGCAAGTTCATTTGTAATACTCCTTTTGTCGTTTTGCATAATTATACAATAAATATTATATAGTTGCATGTATTTTTTAGATGCCGAAGCTTTCATTCGGTTCAGAATCTTCACTCCTATTTACCTAGACTCGCTGATTAGTCAGGGGCTAAATTAATAAACCTGCTCTACAGGATAGTTACAGCTGATTTGTCGGATTTTAGAGATAAATTTTTATTTTAAACTCTGTAAATTTGAGTGTTTAAGCCTATTATTACACTGTTTACCTTTTATAATATCTCCTTTTTTTTACATTATTTTACGATTATATATGATAAACTATGATAGTGTGTTTCCGACAGTCTTCCGAAAGGAGAAAAAAATGTGATTTCCCTAAAAATACGGTTCCGTTCTCTCTTTAAACAAAGTATTTTCATTGTCTTAACTGCTTTCTTGATTATAGCTATAATTTTCGTTAATGTCTCACCAATTTTTCGCCCTATCCACATTATACTTCTATTCATTGCGTTTTTCACACTCATTATTTGGTTCGAACTTTGGTTCAGCAGCTGGGGCAAAGTCTGGATCCTCAGCATTACCTTGCTTATGGTTAGTACGCGATTCTATTCCATCTTTCCTTCTGGCCCACTACTCATCGTGCATCTCATATTTCTGCTCGCCATCATTATTCTCTTTAACTGGAAGGAGACTCGTGAACGCGCACGACATCAAAATCACATCAACACCATGAGGGCCCTACTTTGGCAAAATCCCCCTTTAATAAAAACCGTTGACTATAGTTATGAAGCTATTATTTTATTAGATAAGACAGGAGAAATTATCGAATCAAATCCTCGTTCAACCTACCTATTAGGCTTAACAAAATCCTCTCTTGTTGGCCAACCGATCTCTAAAGTATTAGGTATCTTAAATAATTTTCAGCCAAATAAGCTACCTGAAGTGGGTGAATTCTGTTGGAAAACCCCGAAACGGGAAACTAAGTACTTGCGCTTCCAAACTCGACCTTTGCTAAACCACAATATTCCTGCGGGAACACTCTTAACACTTTTCGATATTAGTGAAGAAAAGAAGTGTTCGGAAGCCTATGTACAAATAGCTAAATTCTCCATTATTAACGAAGTTTCAGCTGGCTTAGCGCATGAAATTCGCAACCCCTTGACAACCATTAAAGGGTTTATGCAGTTGATTACACCTGAGCAATGGCCCGAGTCCTATCGTCCGTATCAACAACTCGTGCTCGATGAAATTTATACTATTGAACAAGTCTTAAGTAAATTTCTCCTCATTGCAAGCCCATCGGCACCTCAAATCGAACTACTCAGCCTTGCAGAAACCATTCATGCAACAACTCAATTAATTCAACCCTTGAGAGATAGAAAAGCAGTTACCATAGTTCTTGAACTCTCCTCTAATGCTGTCTATATAATGGGAGACCCTGAGCAACTTCTCCAGGCTCTTCTATCTATTCTAAAAAATGCAATTGAAGCTTCCCCCCAAGGAGGAAGCGTCATCATTCGTCTTACAGATCATGAATCTCATGTAAGAATCAGTGTTATTGATAACGGACCGGGTATTCCGGAAAACTTACGTAATAGGGTTCTTGATCCCTTCTTTTCCACCCATAAGGAAGGAACTGGACTAGGGTTAACCATTGCTCAGCAAATTATACTTGCCCATCATGGTATGCTACACATTTGCGATTCTATAGGAACGAATGGAACTGAAGTATTGATCGATTTTCCTAGTCTAGCAACCATTACGAGTAACCTTTCTGCATAAATGAATTATTTATGAGAGTACTCTGGCAATTTAATTCATATATTCCTTTTTCCTGCCAATTTTCCGGTAATGTCCAGATAGGAAATTTATCGACATCGCTTAACCAACAGTACCAGCGCCGAAGTTCCTCTTGCTTGCCTAGAGCTGTCAACCAATGAACTCGACCATCCCAAACTAGAGAATTGCCTTGGTCATTTTTGGCATAGGCTAAAAGCGTGCTTTTTTCTAATACACTCGCTAGAAGAATGCTTTGAGCAGCTTTAGTCAGCGGTTTCTCAAAAATTGGACATACAACACTTAACTGCCCATTCCCTTGAAAATAATACCATCCTTCCAATTCCATCACTGAGCTTTCGCCACGCTCCTTAGGAAGCCAAGGCCATGACCATTGCGCCCCCCATAGTGACTTTAAGATCCCATCTCCCTGATGAAGTAACAAAGCCAGCAGCTCCTGAGTACGAAGTTTACCCGCTTGCTCTAAAGATTCTAGGTAGTCAAGAATGCATAAAATAGCAGTGCAAAATTCAGGATTAAGTGACCCAGAAGAATCTACCCAGCCTTGTTTTTGCCACTTGACCATCTGTTCTCCTTTCTTTAACCACTTCACTTTGGTATTAAGTTCAAATTTCTTCCCTTTACGTCGCATTTCGGCAATCTCAAAGTAACCCCAGAGAAAACTGATACTCTGAGTTTTAATTTCAATACGAACCTTTCGTTTTGCTAAATTACTAAAAAATGAATTTACAGTCGTCAATTGTTGACGTACTACAGGATTTAAACCCGCTCCCCAGCGTTTCCAATCTGGACGTTCCTCTCCCAGAGAGTAACGCAACTGGTTGCTGGGTTGTTTCTCGGGAATGGGGTATAAACTGGGTGTGAGTTTTTCACGCCAGTAAACGGCCCTCGCAAAAATTGTCCCCCCGATTTTGGCAAGCCCGGTTAAAAATGACGTTGAAAAATTAGGGGCTACATAATATATTACAGTTTTCGCCCCATTACTGAGGCGATTTCCCCATAGTAACCCGGCAAGAAGAAATTCCGCTTCATTAGGAACCGAAGAACTTGCGATAATCCCAACTCGTAAAGTCGTTTCGCCGCCCATAAAATAAGCAAATTGCATTGGGAGACGACTTGCTTTTTTTTTGTCGTCTGTATACTCCTTCCAGTTTCTCACAACAAATACATCTGGATGAGCTTCCCAGACCAAATTCCAGGTAATACCCACAATGAACCTCCCTTAGGTTTTCTCCTCTAAGGATGTTTACGCGCTAAGTGGGAAGATCATGACAAATTATGTGAAAAGCCTCCCTTCCAATTTCGCACAATCTGTAACGTTTTTCTAATTGGCAAGGCAAGGCGAATATTTCTATCTCTCCCTTCCATGGTTTGGGCGAAAAAAAGAGCATTCCAAATGCTTTCTGCCGTGGATTCCACCACAGCTCTGAAGAACTCATCTAATGCCCAGTCGGATAAAGACTGATTCGTGTTGTGTTCATTGACATCAGTGCTAACCATTAAGCAAAAATCGCCACTTCCAGTTCTTGAAATAGAACCAGTACGGGCTATTCCTAAACTAGCCCGACGGGCAAGTTGTTTCAATTGCCAGCGCGATAAGGGTGCATTTGTGATCCCAATTAAAACCAACGATCCCGGGACATATCCCATAGCTGGCAGAGAAAGAAATTTTCCAACTGGAACACCCGCTAAGAGGAAATCTTCGAGAACTCCAAAATTCGCCAGAGCAAGCATCCCCACAATATAGCTATGCCCGCTTTGCTCTAGAACAAGGCGTGAGGAACTTCCAATTCCTCCTTTCAATTGAAAACAGGACATTCCAACTCCAGCGCCGACATTTCCCTGTTCAATGGGTCCTTTTGCAGCACGTTGAAGTGCAAGGATTGCATCCCATGGTTTGACATGGCGCCCACGAATATCATTAAGATATGAATCATCGCATTCCATGACAACTACATTGGGTGTTCGCGCATCATTTCCGATCTCAGGGTATTTCTTCAGTAAATACGTGATCACTCCACTGCCCACGTCATTAACGCTCAGAGTATTTGTCAATAAAATGGGAGAATTAAGGAGCCCCATCTCTTGAATAAACGGAACACCGATCGACTTCCCATAGCCATTTATTACCTCGATTCCCGCCTTACAGGGCTGATGATAAAGGTTAGCACGAGGTAGGATAGCAGTCACACCTGTCCTAACCGGACCCCTTCCGTTAGAATCTAAGGGACCAACTCCACGGACTAAGGACACACTCCCCACCAAGACACCTGGCACATCCGATATATCATTGTGAGGACCAACTGCCATCTGTCCCATCCATAGCCCGAGACTTCTCGGTGAGTATCGTGTAACCATTAAAAATCCCTCCGCTGTTACCTTATGAGTAACAACAGAGGGATATGAATGTTATTCACGCCTCCTGTTTCTTTTCCGAAAGCCCGTCTAAAAAAACCAGGAGTGCATGATTTAATTCCTCGTGTAAATCGCCTATACCTGAAACAAACCAACGAATAAAATGCTGAACCATCATACCTTCTAGACTTTCTGCTAAAAAAGCAGGATCGAATTCTCCACTGATTTCGCAGTTTTGTTGTCCGACCGTTATAATTGCCATCAGCGCATAATGTAAACTCAAATCATAATTTGCTCCTTCACGATTTCGCACAGTAACCCAAGCAATTTCACGGTCTTTTATCATGAACTCTGCCCAATCGTATAAAAGGTTCCCTAATCGTTGGCGAGTGGACATGCTCGGTTGTTGGCGACCCTTGTCGACAAGATCTTGCCAAGAACGACGAGAAAACTCCAACACAACTGCTTCTTTCGTAGAAAAGTAATTATAGAATGTACCCTTTCCAACATCGGCTCGCTGCGTAATCTGATCGACTGAGGTAGCCGTAAAACCATTCAAGCGGAAAAGTTGCATAGCATTAGAGAAAATTCTTTCACGAGTCTCTTTTTTCTTACGCTCTCTACGAGACATTTCCGTCACCATAAATCCCCCTTCATATCAATGTTAGCAGGTGAATGAGCTTTTATAGTCATTCTCCATCTACCATATATTTCCTTCTTGTAAAGGGGGTATAATGAATCTTTTTTATAAATTCTTTTTCTTTGACTGAAGAAAGGTTAAATACACTCACCAAACACATGTATATCAATCCTCTGATTGGGACCGCCTTCCCATATACATTCCGACCTTAAGAACCATGAAAAGGCTAAAAAAATCAAGGATAACCATGAGCCAACTTTCGATGGGGATCTCTAGCACACTAGCCATTACATACGATAAAAGATTAAAGATAAAGGCCGTGAGGTATGCTGTGCGCCAATACTCAGCCTGATGACGATAGCCCACCAAAAAACCAAGTGGGTAAAAAAGGGCAAAATTAAAAGCAACTTGATTGATTACACCACCCGCAACAAAAAACTGGCCCCAAAAAATATAGAGCAAGCTTAATAGAAGCAGATAGCGCCAAAATACTGAGTTCATGTGTACCGCTACCTCCATCAAGCCAATAAAGAGAGAGAGAGTCACCCTCTCTCCCAAAGCTTCTCTATTCAATGCTAAAAACATAATATTCATAGTCTCTGATATAAAGCTATCTTAAGTGGAGTTTAACTCCACTCGAAGTTTGTTAATCAGCTATAATTTGGAGCTTCCTTAGTAATTGTCACATCATGTGGATGACTTTCACGAAGTCCCGCCGCTGTTATACGAATAAACTTCGTCTGGGTTCTGAGAGCCTCTACATCGGAAGTACCGCAATAACCCATCCCAGCACGCAGCCCCCCGATCATTTGATAGATCGTTTCTGAAACTGGTCCTTTAAAGGGGACACGACCTTCAATGCCCTCTGGAACGAGTTTTTGATTATTTTCTTGAAAATATCGATCCCTGCTACCTTCTTTCATAGCACCGATCGAGCCCATCCCACGGTAAACTTTGAAACTACGTCCCTGATAGATTTCTAAATCCCCCGGGCTCTCTTCCGTGCCAGCAAAAAGACTTCCAATCATAACGATTCGAGCCCCTGCTGCCAAGGCCTTTACGATATCACCAGAGAACTTAATTCCTCCGTCTGCGATCACAGGAATACCATATTTATCAGCTTCTTCTGCACAATCCATAACCGCTGTAATTTGAGGTACCCCGATTCCAGCCACCACTCGAGTCGTACAGATCGATCCTGGACCGATCCCAACTTTAATAGCATCCGCGCCAGCTTCAATGAGTTCTCGAGTAGCCTCAGCCGTTGCAACGTTCCCAGCAATCAACTGAGTCGTCGGAAAACGCTCCTTTAAGACCCGCACTGCCTCGATGACCCCTACAGAGTGTCCATGAGCTGTATCAAGAACAAGAACATCGACTCGAGCATTCACTAACGCCTCAGCTCGCAGCAAGGTATCAGAAGTGACTCCGATGGCTGCCCCTACCCTTAAACGACCACTTTCATCCTTGGCCGAATTCGGATACTGCCGTCCCTTTTCAATATCCTTAATCGTAATAAGTCCCTTAAGCATCCCCTCTGAATCCACAAGAGGTAATTTCTCAATTTTGTGTTGTCCTAATATTTCTTGGGCATGCTCCAAGGTTGTCCCGACAGGTGCTGTCACCAAATTAGTTTTGGTCATCACTTCAGAAATTAGACGATTATAGTTTTTCTCAAAGCGCAAATCACGATTTGTTAGGATTCCAACCAGTTTTCCATCGACAGTAATAGGAACCCCGGAGATTCGATAACGCTCCATCAATTTTAAAGCTTCCATAACACTGTCGCTGGGATGTAAAAAGATCGGATCCGTGATAACCCCATGTTCAGATCGTTTAACCTTATCTACTTCTAAGGCTTGCTGCTCGATGCTCATATTCTTATGAATAATCCCAATTCCGCCTTCTCTGGCAACGGAGATCGCCATCCGGGAATCTGTTACAGTGTCCATACCAGCACTCATAAGCGGGATATTTAGTTTAATCGTTTTCGTCAAGTAAGTGCTAACATCGACATCCCGAGGTAGAACCTCAGATTTGGCCGGAACAATGAGAACATCATCAAAGGTTAGTGCTGCATGATTGATTATACGATTGGACTGCATGATTAGCTCCCTTCCCGATAGTTTTCTAATTAGTATATCAGATATATCAAAAAAAGAATATATAATTTAAACCTTAAATCTTTATTGAAGATTGATCAATCAATAAAGAGGGCCTTACACTCCAATAGAGTGTGATGCCCTCTGATAGATTTCCCTAATCTCAATAAACTATTCCATACAGCTTGCAAAAGAGGAATCCGTTCCTTATGATGAAAGGGAGAATGGAGGAATCTCAAAATGGTTTACCGTGTACTTCAATTTGCTCATGCACTATTTCCCAAGATTTAATTCCAAGGATATTAAATGGCCGTGAAACAGTTATCTTCTGAGG
>NZ_JYNH01000171.1 GCF_000960765.1 Desulfosporosinus sp. I2
GTAGTAACCCGACGTCGCAAACCCTCAGAACGTTATACGACACCGTACGCAGTAGGTCACGAGTTATGGGGCGATTTTCTAAAGAATAACTTTTAAGCTATTCGCATTAGTATTTTAAGACGAAGTAAAAATTATTTATATTTTGAAGTGAAAGGATGAGAGCATAGAGTAAAAGTGTTTTGATGGTTGTAGATGTTCAAACAGCATTGGTTAAAGAACATCCGTATAACGAACAGAAAGTAATTGATAATATCAAAGAACTTATTTCTATTGCAAGAGATAATGAAAAAGAAGTGTTATATGTACGCCATGATGATGGAAAGGGTGGAGAATTAGAGTATGGCACTGATGGATGGCAGATTTATGCTGACATAGCCCCTAACAATAGTGAACTAATCTTCGAAAAACAGTTTAATAGTGCTTTCCACAAAACTGGATTAAGGGGGTATTTAGAAAGTAAAGAGATAGATACCATTATACTGGTAGGACTTCAAACAGAATATTGTATTGACGCTACTTGTAAAAGTGCATTTGATTACGGATATAAAGTAATTATTCCAGAAGATACAAACACAACTTTTGATAATGAGTATCTATCTGGTAATAAACTTTATGAGTTTTATAATTACAAGATTTGGAATAAGCGTTTTGCCAATGTTATACCAGTTGAGGATGTAATAAAAATTTTGCAGAAAACTGATAAATTTAATTATTAGTAATTTAATTCATATTCTTCTTATTATGTATAGTGAGATCATTGGGAGGACATAAGGGGTGTAGCAGCTGTGCATGCGCGGATCCGAGGGGCGTACGGCATCGTACAACACGGTATTTGCAACACTAGCAATGATGGATGCGGTTGGGACGCGTCGCAAATACCCACAACGTTATCTGAAAGTCGGCGGAAAGAAAAGAAAAAAAATAGCCGCTGGGGCTACTTTGGTGGGAAAACTTCGTCATGGGTTCCGATTACATAAAGCGTGTTAATCTGATCGTTTCAGATAATTCACGACACTAGAGAATGATGAATGTGGTTAGGACGCGTCGGGAATTCTCGGGACGTTAGACGACATAGCTTGGTCTTTATTGGTAGAAGGAGGTGGGGTATGAATTATTGGTCAATGGCAATATTTTTCATGAGTGGAACAGGAAACTCTTTCCGAGCGGCTACATGGATGACGGAAATAGCCAACAAAAAAGACATAAGCTCACAACTACACCAGATTTCCAGATTCTATAAAAAATCTGATTTTGGAGGAGAATCTAACGACTTGTTAGGAATGGTATTTCCAACACACGGGTTTACAGCACCTTGGCACGTAATTAGGTATACTTTGCGCTTACCACATGGAAGGGGAAACATGCTTTTGTAGTGGCAACAAGAGCTGGGACTAGAATTGCAACGATTCCGTTCCCAGGTTTGGAAGGTACTGCAGGTTATCTTATTGCACTCATACTAATTTTAAAGGGTTACATTGTTCGGGGAGTCATGGGGCTTGATATGCCATCTAACTGGATGTCATTACACTGGGGTTTAAATTCTACAAACTCGAAGTTCATAATTGACAGAGCAAAGGTAAAAGCAGATTCTTTTTTGACAAACATTTTGGAAGAGAAAAAAGTGTTCAGGGGAATTCTATCTCTATTATTTGGTCTAATGCTGAGTCCTATTTCTTTAGCTTACCTAGTCATAGGGCGGTTTTTCCTGTCAAAGTTATTTTTCGCTTCAGGAAGTTGTACAGGTTGTGGATTATGTGCTAAAAGTTGTCCGGTTAAGGCAATAAAAATGGTAGGAAATAAAAAGTCTCGTCCTTATTGGACATTTGCTTGTGAAAGTTGTATGAGATGTATGGGCTATTGCCCTAACAAAGCAGTTGAAGTAAGCTACTCATTTGCAATTGTTTTATACTTTGTCGGAACACTACCAGTATCTTTCTACGTATTAAATGGATTAAGTAACATCATAACTATAGAACATTATGTTTTCTTAGTTAAGGCTCTGCTTGATTATATTTACATATTGGTTTCATTTTTTGTAGCCTACCTTATTCTTTCTTGGCTTATTAAAATTCCTTTGATCAACAAGCTTTGTACATACACAACATTTACACACTTTTATCGTCGGTATCACGAGCCTGACACATCACTAAAAGATATTGTGGCGAAAAAGAAAAATGACTAACTGGCGGGTTATGAGAGTGCAATTTGCCGCCACGTCGCCTAACAGAGGGTTTGCGACATCAGAGAGAATATGTATGTAGTAACCCGACATCGCAAACCCTCGGAACGTTATATGCCATAGTCCGTTTCGGAGCTTTCATTGAAGATTTATCATAATATAGATTGTAAATTTGAGAATAAAGTGGTGAAATAAATTGAAAATTACAAGGCAGGCAATAATTTCGGTACTATTAATTTTCTTCGCTATTTTTTTAGGACAAACTACTGAAACCGGATTTTCAATAGGTGACAAGATATTTTTGGGGTTAGGGATATCCCCATGGTCGAATGGTCAAACTGGGTTTCACTATCCTATAATAATCTATTTTGTTTTATTTATTATCGGATGTATTGAGGCAAGAACGGTGATGTCTCGTCGACAACTTATCGTACTATTACTTGTGTTATTTATAATAACTCCGTCGGCTGTGTCTCAAGTTAAAACGGTTTATTTTAGAATGCATAGCGGTCTAGCTACAGTTGAATATGACTTAATAAACAGTCATTTTAATATGAGAAGTTCAGTAGATAATAAGAATCTAGAGATAATTGGTGCAATTGCTCTTACCAATTATGGAAATAATCAAATAGATTTTGGTATTAAGATCCCATCAGATAGCTTTATTCTAAGTGAGTGGTTTTCACAGGATTTGATTTTGACAGGAGTAGAAAATTCAAAAGAGCCTGGAAATTTCATATTGCATCCGGGTGAAACGCGAACTTTTTTATCTTATACGACGATTCCATCGAATGGCTATAATGGGCAGGGAACAATGAATGGTCCAAATCTTATTCTGTTTACCGATAATGAAATTCGGAAGGTTGGAAATAATTATTGAATACCCTTCGAAGCCGGACTACAGCATATAACAGCGAATTCCCTAAATCTGAGAGGATATGAATGTAGTAACCAGACTTCGGGAATTCACGGAACGTTTGGCGACATTCGCGCAAGTTATATAAGTTCGAGGAAGATCATTAGTGCGAGAGGATGGGTGAGTTGTTATTACTAGGCAAAGAATCAGAAAAGCGTTGCTTTTAATTTCATTTCTTTTGTTTCCAGTGACTATTTATTATCTTTCGCCAGCGTTGATTATTATAGGTGCCAGCAAAGGTATTGTCGTTGGGAGCTTTATAGTTTTTGGTTCAATGTTCATAGGTTCTCTAATCTTCGGAAGAGGCTTTTGTGGTTGGCTATGCCCCGGAGGCGGAATTCAGGAGTCTTGCATGATGGTCGTTGATAAAAAGACGGCGGGAGGCAATCTTAACATTTTAAAGTACATTATTTGGGTTCCTTGGATTTTAAGTATTATTTTAGTAGCTATTAGGGCTGGAGGGCTTCATGCGATTAACTTCTTTTATCAAACCGATGGGGGCATATCTGTTTCAAATACTCAGTCCTACATTGTTTATTATTTTTTTGTAGCACTTATTGTCATATTGTCCCTTGCGGCCGGAAGGAGAGCCTTTTGTCATTATCTTTGCTGGATGGCGCCCTTTATGGTAATAGGGTCAAAAATCAAAACAGCACTCGGACTTCCTTCTCTGAATATTCATTCAAGTAAGGAAAACTGCAACAACTGTAAGTCCTGCGAGAGAGTATGTCCTATGAGCCTATCTGTTTCTTTAATGGTTCAAAAAGGAACAATGTCTAATACGGAATGTATCTTGTGTGGGCAGTGTATCGATACATGTAAAATGGAAGTACTAAGATTCACGTTTAGAAATAGGCCGAGGTAATTCGGGATTGTCTCTGGGGGCACGAACATCGCCTAACAGCACATTCCTAAAATCTGAGAATATGAAGGTAGTAACCAGACTTCGGGAATGCGCGGAGCGTTAGGCGACAGACCATGCAGAATGGCTTGATTGATTTTTAAGGGCTGGTCGTCCATGACCGGCTCTCAGTAATGGGGCTCTATACTGCATATAACAATAGATTCCCGCAAGGGTGCCAGATGTGGAACGTTTTATCGTGCAAAGGGCGCCCCATCCTTGGCACGGATGAAAAAATTCCTGTAAATACTCTCATTTTAGAGAAAGAAGCCGATAATAAGCTATAGGACATAACTGTCCAAACAAGTAAAAAGAATAGAATATGATGAAAGGAGTAGCCATGCAAATACAATACGTAGAAATCGGAATATGTGGGCTTTCTTGCAGGCTTTGCCCTAATTATCATATGGATACAAAAAGCAGATGTTTAGGTTGCAAAGGCGAAGATAGAACGGCTGTTGGATGTCCTTTCATCACATGTGCAATAAAGAAAAAGGAGGTTGAATTTTGTTGGGATTGTCAAGAAAGTATATCCTGCCAAAAATGGAGAAAGCATAGAGAAATTAGCAAGCAGTACGATTCCTTCAAGTGTTATCAAAAACTTAACGACGATATTGCCTTTACTCAAAAAAATGGTGTAGCCGAGTTTGAAAAGATGCAGAAAGTTAGAGAACAATTACTAAGAGAGATGTTGCAAGAATTTAATGAAGGGCGGTCAAAAAGTTATTACTGCATTGCAGCAACCGTTTTAGAGATTGATGAATTAATCGAGGCACTAAGCAAAGCTAGAAACGCTTCCCAAAGATTAGAAATCAAAGAGAAATCCAAACTACTCCATTCTATACTGAATGAAATTGCTATTCAAAAAAAGTATTATCTAAAGTTAAGAAAATGATGTATTACATTTTTTCCTTCGATTAACTGCGTGAAATATGCAAAATTTGTTTTGTAGAGCAAATTTAAGGCAGCGCCGTTAGAGGACGATGAATGTGATTGGGACGCTGCGGGAACATTGTGTTATCTGCTGTCCGTCGGGAATACCTGAGCAAAAATTGAAACATTCATTCCAACCCAGATAAACCGAAACTTTCAATCTTTCCCAGATATCCGAAACATGCATCCCATCTCTGAAATCCGAAGCTTTCATCTTGCCCGAGAAAGCAAAGATATTCAGATATTCTATCCCTATAAATCAAGACTAGGATTGCAGATAACAGAGGGTTTGCGACATCGGAGAGACTATGAATGTAATAACCCGACGTCGCAAACCCTCGGGACGTTATACGACAGGTGGCAATAAAAGAAATAATTTAAGTGAATATCGGTAAGGTTTCTAGAAAAGGGGAGAAGGTCTGTGGTCAACATTAGATTTCTAGAGGGTGGCGATGAGCTGCTAGAAAAGGTTGCTCCATTGTGGAAAAGGCTTAATGAGCATCACCAAAATATCTCTACACATTTTTCCCAACAGCTTCACCAAGTAACATTTGCCCAAAGAAAAGAACATTGGTTGCAGGAGACGAGGTCCGGACAGTTACGAATCGATTTGATTCAAACCGAAGATTCATACGAATTCATAGGATATTGTGTTACCATCTGCAACCAGACTCATGGCGAAATAGAGTCAATATTCGTGGATGATACCTATCGGAAAATGGGTTTTGGTCATCTGCTAATGCTGCGAGCACTGGATTGGTTGGATCGTCAATCTGTAAAAACTAAAAGCGTCAGTGTAGCTGTTGGAAACGAACGGGTTTTTCAATTTTACGAGCAATTTGGATTTTTACCAAGGGCAATAGTTTTGGAACAAATATAAAATAAAATTCCAATAACAAATAACCCAAAAGGTGGGGGAACTGTTTTGGTAATTCTTTGAAGCGCCACCCATCGTATAACAAGGTGTACCCGTAACTTGCAAAGGGAGACTCGTACTTCACAACGGAATACATCTACATAGGGTCCAATATATCATGGATTCGAGGCCATTGTTGATTTATGAAAGTTCCCGGAACGAAAAGAAAAATAGCCGCTTGGGCTACTTCGGTGGGAAAACTTCATCATGGGTTCCGATTAGCCGAATCAACATTATTTTTGGCTTCGATCATATCGTTTTGAGTAGTTTCGGACCAGAAGTACGCTTGGCTAGAAGGGACAACCTTCATTGGTTCAATAATAATTTTATTGTTATCTATCCGGATATCGAGTACATCGCCTTCATTAGTATTGAGTTGTTCTCTGATGTCTCTTGGAAGGCTTATAAGGTTTCGTTTTTGAACGAAAATCTTGTGGGAGGCAATTGACATGATTGTCACCTCTTTAATAACTATAATTACAGTAGATGCCTAATCACGTAATAGTGCAATTGTTAGAAGCGATTGTTTTGTTGGGGTTTCCTATGGAACGACGACCTTCAGATTACAACATTTTCCCAAAATCTGAGATAATATGGACGTAGTAACCAAACTTCGGGAATACGATGGACGTTATACAAATTTCGGAGGTGAGAAAGATGAATGTTTTAATATTTGGTGGGACGGGTTTTGTCGGAAGAAACCTTACTGAGGAACTGCTTACCAATGGATATAAGGTGCTCGTCGTAACAAGAAATCTCCAGAAAACTGCCAACGACTTTGGAAGTAAAGCGAATATAATTGAATGGGACAATCATTCCCCACTTTCTTCTATAAGCGAATTACAGGATACTGACGTAGTTATAAATCTTGCAGGAGAATCAATTGGTAATCGTAGATGGTCAAATTCAGTAAAACAGGAGATCTTGACTAGTAGGATAAGAACTACCCACGCGATTGTTTCTGCTATAAATAATCGCACTATTCAACCAAAAGTACTAATTAACGCTTCAGCGGTTGGATATTATGGACCTCGTCAGGATGAGGTAATAACTGAGATTGAAGAAGCAGGATCGGATTTTCTCGCTCAAGTTTGCCGAGATTGGGAAAATGAAGCTTACAAGGTCCAAGCGATTTAACTAGAGTTTCGATTATTCGGATTGGCGTAGTGCTGGGAAGAGAAGGGGCTCTTAACAGAATGATAATCCCTTTTAAATTCTATGTAGGCGGCCCGCTAGGTACCGGAAATCAATGGCTCTCATGGATACATATAACGGACTTAACAAGAATGATAAGGTTTGTAATTGAAAATCAAGAATTAACTGGACCAATTAATGCAACTGCTCCAGGCTCGGTAACCATGAAGGAATTTAGCCATGTATTAGGTGAAGTTATGAATAGACCATCATGGTTGCAAGTTCCGACATGGATACTAAAGGTAGCATTAGGACAAATGGCCGATATGTTATTACATGGGCAACGGGTCGTGCCAAATAAAATTATCGATGCTGGTTTCGAATTCCGGTTTAATAAGTTAAAGTCTACACTTGAGGATGTTTTTGGGGCACGGAACGGCGAATAACACGGGATTCCCCACACTTAACAATGATGAATGTGGTTGGGACGCGTCGGGAATCCCTGGACGTTCTACGACATATCGAGCAAAGGCGTGATCCTTGGTGCGGATGAAAAGAATTTCTGTGATTAGTTTGCGTTTTGCAGAGCTCAAAAATGGGTGGTGAGAACATCATGAAGAAGTTGATTTATTTACTGATAATCTGCGGTTTGCTTGTAGCTAATACAACGGGGTGCAGTAGTAAGGCTGAGCCTGGAGTTCTTAAAGCGGTAAATGGAAACGCGGCAACTTTTTCGGAAAGTACAAATAAGGCACCAGAACAATCAAAAGAGGAACTTTACCAGGACATTTTTGTCACACTTCTTGACCCATATATTAAAAAAGCGATAAATGATTACTATGGACAGTTTTTAACTACTTTGCCAAATTATTCACCGGAATATGTTGAAGTGATTGATATCACTAGACCAATGGGTTATCGTTCATTTTCATTTAAAATTAAACTTCAAGTAAAACCTTATGTTGGTCCGCATGTTGATATCGGTATGGACCAGCTTACTATTAGAGTGGGTTCAGGTGAAGGAGAAGCTAAGGTTGAAAGGTTTGAGCATTATTAAAAGTTATTATGATGAATTACCTCCAAATTTGAAGGGTATTCTTAAAAATGCTAATTAGCATACTGCGATACAATATATAAACTTGCAGCACTTAATTTCTCGTTTGTGATTTAAAGGGTTTGTCGGTGAATGTTTAAGCACGTCGTAGAACAGCGTATCACCGAAATCTGAGAGAATATGAAAGTAGTAACCAACTTCGGGAATACGTGGGACGTTATCTGAAAGGGCACCTATCAGGGCAAGTTTTTGGGTTTCATGATTCTGGAGTAAGATATGTAGCCTGTATGAAAATAACACGTTCAAGGAGTGCTTTTTATTGGAAAAATATAAAAATCCTAGTCACAACCTTTTAATGATCAAGGTCCTGCATACTGTCATTTGGGCATTCTTTGTTCTAATTATATTGTACATCCTATATACGGCAATTATAGACAGGATAGATATATTGACTTGGATCGCGATTGCTCTAATCGTGGTTGAGGGTATTATCCTACTTATTAACGGATGGCGATGTCCGCTTACCATTGTGGGAGAGAAATACACCGAACAGACTGATGTTGGATTTGACATCTTTCTTCCTAGGTGGGTGTCTAAGAATAACAAAACTATCTTTACGACGATTTATTCTATTGGGGTAATATTAGTTATATACAGATTACTGACAATGTCATTGTCGTTGAATATGCTGATAGACTAGCACGATTTGGCTTTTCCTATCTTAAGGAATTTGCCCAATCGTTCAATGTTAAAATTGAAGCGATAGAAAGTGCTAAAAAACTTCAACCCAACGAAGAAATGGTCAATGACTTAGTAAGTATCGTCACCTGCTTTAGTGCAAGGCTTTATGGTGCTAGAGGTGGTCGGAAACTTAAGCAAACGATTGTGCAGACCATAGAAACATTGGAGCTGGAGCGAGGTGAGTTCCACGAAGACCACGATGAAGGCGATTCTAATTGACCTCACAGTTGAGCAAAAAGCGCTCATTGATAATATGATGCTCGTTTTCGGTACTGCCCTTCGCTATTCCTTTAAGCGGCAGCTCGAAGGGCAAGCGATGGGTGAGTTGGAGAAAGTGGTAGCTAATAAATATCAGCTCAATATCCGACAGGCTAAAGATGCTGTTGAGTCAGCGAGACAGACTATTGCTTCGCAACACGAACTCGTAAAGCTATACTGCGGAAACTACCGCAAAAAAGTGGACGCTCTCGTTAAAAAATTAAAGTATCCCAATCTCTCTGAGCGTAAACGTAAAGCCTTAAGCTCAAAGTTAGCAAAACGACAACGGAAACTGGATTACTGGACAGCGTTCCTAG
>NZ_JYNH01000172.1 GCF_000960765.1 Desulfosporosinus sp. I2
AACACTACCTATTACTACAAAGTTCAAGCAGTCAACAGTAGCGGCGCGAGCTCAGATTCTTCAATAGTTTATGCGACATCCATAAATAACGGCGGTCTGTCAGTACCGACAAGTCTTACAGCAACGGTTGCTAATGCCAATCAAATAAACCTGACCTGGAATCCCGTAAGTAACGCAACTTACTATTATGTTTACAGGGCAACTTCGTATTCTGGAACTTACACCATTGTAGCTGTGCCAACAACCACAAGTTATATTGATTCTAGCTTGACACTAAACACTACCTATTATTACAAAATTCAAGCAGTCAACAGTAGCGGCGCGAGCTCAGATTCTTCGATAGCTTATGCGACAACTAATGTTAACGGTGCGCTATTAGCACCAACCAATTTTATAGCTACCGCAGCTAATACCAATCAAATAAATCTGACCTGGAATGCCATAAGTAACGCAACTTACTACTATGTTTACAGGGCAACCTCGCCTTCTGATAATTTTACTAATATTGCTACTATTACGACCGCGAATTATTCAGATTCCGGACTGTCACCAAACACTACCTATTATTATAAAGTTCAGGCTCTCAGTAGTTCTGGACTAAGCGCTTTTTCATCGATAGTTAATGCAACGACCGTTAGGTTAGATAACACGGCTCCCTCTAATCCTACATCACAAACTCAGTACGATCGATTAGCAGGAAACGATATGTATGAAACTTCTGCGGAAGTTGCCAAAGCTTGGCCCACTTCTTATTATGCCATTATCGTAAGTGGAGAAAATTTTTCGGATGCTTTATGTAGTTCCCCCCTTGCCCAAAAATACAATGCTCCATTATTGCTGACGACAAAGGATACCTTGAACGAACAGACAAAGAATCAACTCACACGTTTAAGGGTAAAAACAGTTATTCTGATCGGTGGAACAGGGGTTATTTCATCGGTAGTTGAGCAAAGCATAAAAAACATGGGAATAGAAGTATCGAGGATTGCGGGAAGTGATAAATACGAAACATCGGTTAAAATTGCCCAAGCTATGGGGCAATTCGGCCAAGCAGTCATTGCAAGTGGCGAAACTTTTCCAGATGCTTTGTCCATTGCCCCCATTGCAGCAGTCAAGGGAATTCCAATCCTTCTTACCCCTAAGGACACTCTGCCTGCCAGTGTAAAAACCTATTTATTAAAGAATATACAGAGTACTTATGTTGTCGGTGGAACTGGGGTGGTCAGTGATACGGTTTTCAAACAACTTCCCTCTCCTAAACGGCTAAATGGGGTCAATAGATATGAAACCAACATTAGTATTATTAAAGAATTCGAGAACGAACTTAAGTTTGACATTTGCTACGTATCAACAGGCGAAAATTATGCAGATGCTTTGGCTGGGTCATCATTAGCTGCTTTAAGCAATTCACCCGTTATCTTAGTTAGTGATCCTATCGATCCGTCAACCATTGCCTTTTTTAGAAACAAGGGTGGTATTAAGAAAAAGGTTGTCTTTGGTGGAATAGCCGTTGTACCTGAAAGTATTCTAACCGCAATTAATGGAGCTTCAAATGGAGCTGTCGGTGGGTCTAATACACCGTCCACGCCAGGAAATATAAGCGCAACAAGCGTAAGTTCCAGCCAAATAAACCTTACTTGGGATTCTGTCAGTGGGGCAACTTCTTATTATATTTACGGGTCGACCTCTTCTGCAGGAACTTATTCCCAAATTGCGACGACAACAACTACTATTTATCTAAATACAGGCCTATGGGCCGATACCACTTATTATTACAAAGTCAAGGCAGTGAACAGTGCTGGTTCCAGCTCGTATTCCCCTACAGCTAATGCAAAAACTGCTTCATCTGACTACTAAGTTAAAACCTTGAACTGCCTTATATCCCATAGTTGAAACTTCAGGGATATAAGGCAACGGGGTAAATATCCCCTCAAATCGAACTTTAAGTTCGATCGAAAACCGACATCATGCCTCGAATTGCCTCTTGCTTTTGCTTGTCTGAAGAGTAGAATAAGAGACAGGGATTGGGAATATTCAGAAATGTATTATTATTCTCTGAAATCGTGATTAGCGCAAAGACTTTTTAAGGAGGGGATAGAAAAGATGAAGGAAATACGCGTGGAAGAGATTATTGCGGCGGTTGAAAAGCTTTGTATTGAGGCAAATTATGACCTTAGCTCGGATATTATGGCTGGCTTTCAACGGGCATTAAAGGATGAGCCTTCTCCGTTAGGCCAGGAGGTTTTAGAGCGCCTTATTGAAAACGCTGAAATTGCGCACGATGAAAGAGTCCCCATGTGCCAAGATACAGGGATGGCAGTCCTGTTCGTAGAAATCGGTCAGGATTTGCATGTGGTCGGTGGAGGTCTCACAGAGGCTATCAATGAAGGGGTACGCCGAGGGTATGACAAAGGATATTTACGCAAATCAGTCGTCAAGGATCCCTTTGAGCGTGTCAATACAGGGGATAATACGCCATCAGTGATCCATTACGATATTGTCCCTGGGGATGCTTTGCATTTAGTGGTGGCGCCCAAAGGGTTCGGCAGTGAAAACATGGGTGGTTTAAAAATGTGTAAACCTTCTGAGGGGCTCGAAGGTGCAATGCAATTTGTTGTGGATACGGTTGATCGAGCGGGTGGAAACCCCTGTCCCCCCATTATTGTTGGAGTGGGCGTGGGAGGAACTATGGAAAAAGCCACTTTCTTAGCTAAAAAATGTTTACTACGTGAAGTCGGGAAACATAACCCGGAAGAACGTTTAGCGAAAATTGAGGAAGAATTATTGGAACGAGTGAATCGTTTAGGTATAGGGCCTCAAGGGTTTGGCGGAGTTACTACCGCTCTTGCCGTCAACCTAGAGGTCTATCCCACACACATTGCCGGAATGCCGGTTGCAGTAAACATTGGTTGCCATGCAACTCGCCATAAGGAAATCACCTTGCAAGGGAGAGGAATATAATGGGTGAAGCTATCCGCATCGATACACCCCTTACCCAGGAAAAGCTTAAGAGCCTGAAAGCGGGAGATAATGTCTTAATCAATGGGGTTATTTACACTGGGCGCGATGCCGCTCATAAAAAGATGGTCGAAGCACTAGAACAAGGCCAAGATCTCCCCTTTGAGATGACCGATCAAATTATCTATTTTGTCGGCCCCTCACCCGCTAAAGAAGGACAAGTGATTGGTTCGGCTGGGCCAACGACGAGCGGACGGATGGATGCATACTCACCAAAGCTGATCGCCAAAGGGTTAACCGGAATGATCGGCAAAGGGCTTCGTTTACCAGAAGTTATCGAAGCCATGCAGAAACACGGTGCTGTCTATTTTGGAGCAATTGGTGGAGCAGGTGCCCTGATTGCTAAACGCATTGTTTCGGCTGAGGTTATTGCCTATCCCGAACTGGGACCGGAGGCAGTACGACGCTTAGTTGTGAAGGATTTCCCAGTCATGGTAATTATTGATCATGAGGGAAATAATCTCTACGAAATAGGGAAAGCGCAGTACAGAAGGGTATAAACAATATTCTTGAATTAGGTAGGGTTTTTCCTCATCTGAATTTTAGAAGATGTTATCTAGGAGCTTATTAGTGGCAGATAGCTATTGGATAAAAATTTGGGCAAGTTTTTAGTTTGAAATATACAAAAGGAGCGGCTTTTGTGTTCATAACACTCAAGCCGCTCCTTTTTTGTACTAGCCGCCTTCGCCAAGGCTTCTCCGCTAAGCTTACACGTGCGAAGACAGTGTCTTCGGGCGCCAGCCAAGTTTTCTTTACAGGGATATGAAATTGACTAAATTAAACCAGCAATTGTAATTCTTCTAAGATGCCTACAACTTCTTTAGATGCTTGAGACATCTCGGACAATAAACTTTCGGTCTGAGCAGTGTTACCTTGACTATAAGTAAGAGCTGCTTGGCGTGCTAAATCATGGACGCGTGCATGTGGGGACTCAAGTTTCATGAAGAGCGCGCTGGAACGCAGGGCAGTAGTTTCGGGACCATCAGCCCATTGTCCTAAAAAGAACACAAAAGTTTCACAATTTCTTAAAGAAGACCGTTTGTTTTTACGATATAATAACAATAATAATACTGGAAACCCTGATAGGAGTTGGCGAGATCATGAATTGCCCGTTATGTAAAGCGCGTGAGGTCGGCCGAATTGGCCGTGAACGTTATTACTGTAGAGAATGTTGTCATGAATGGACGAAGGGAGACGGAGATGGAGTGGTAAAAATTTACGAAGTTTTGTCGGATGGGTCGGTGGAACGCTTAGAATCTTTATCTGAGCCTCGATCTCTAACATTACCTCAAAGAGTTACCCGTCGTCGAGCTGGTTGAAAACATAAGCAAAAATTGAAAGTTCAATCATAGCAGAAAAGTATTTAGGAGAGTCATGGAATGGCTCTCCTTTGGTTTTTATAAGTATTAATATCAGATCCTCGATTTTATTGCAGGATTCCCCCGATATTTATAGAAATAGCAAGATAAGTATTTTTCTTGTTGTTACGAGAGGAGAGGGATTATGACGGAACTTCAACGAGATCCTAGCTTCCAATGGACGGGTGAAGCGGTAGAATGTGAGAGCGGGATCCACTGGGGTATCGCGGAACAAGCGAACGGTTTGGTGGCAATGATTGTAAATTCCCCTGGTGGAATTTTAACGGGTAAACAGGTGGGTGTTTTGGCTCAGATTATAGGAGAGGATGGGGTCCTCAAAAACACCCGTCGCATGACATCTCTCCTTCTGATTCCTAAAGAGAAAGTTGCAACTGCCTTGGAACAACTTCAAGAGGTAGGACTTCGTGTGGCTAACTTACATAAAAGTGTGCGAAATATCTCAGCCTGCCCAGGCAAGGGGTTTTCGGCTAACTCTCGTGGAGATACTTTAGAACTAGCCAAAATTCTAGATGAAGCCTTTTACGCTACCATACTTCCTTGGGATTTTAAAATCGGAATTTCTGGTTGCCCTCGTAACTGCACGGGTGTACAGTGCCATGATCTGGGACTTATGGCGGAACCACGTGGCAAATATTCGCTTTGGATAGGTGGGACAGAGTCGGGAATGAATCCAAAACACGGAGTTTTAGTACGTAAGGGGATCCCCCGAGAACAAGTAGTTCCAGTAGTAAAGCGGATTTTGGAAACCTATGTGGCAAGTGCGGTGGAATTGGGGGAAGACCTTGGCATGAGGGCCCGACTTTACCATGTTATAGAGAAAGTGGGATTTGAGCGCTTTAAGCAGGCAGTAGAAGAACAACTAAGCTCAACTTAATTCGACCAAATGGGTTATGCGTAAAACTTAATTGAAATGTAAAAAGGGGTAAGAAAAATGGCAACACAAGGATTTAGTAAACTGAGCGCCTATAAGGCTTTCTCAAAGATGGATAAAGCTTGCGCGCAGGGGTGTAAATGTTCTGCGTTGTGTCAATTATTCATGGCCAAAGAATTCCTAAGTCTATCTGCTCAGACCGGGGAAAAATTTACGGATAAAATTCCTGAGGATATTCTGGATATGTTTCGAAGTGTGCCACTTATACAAGAACGATATAAAAACATGGAACTTCAAGAAGCATTCGTTGAGGTACTAAGTATTTGTGATAATTGTGCAACAGATGAACACGATTCCTATTGTACCGTTAATGTGGTACTGACAGCTTTAGGTATTTTGCTAGAGGGAAAAGGCTATGTCACAGAAAAGGATAAAGAAACTTCAAATTAGTTTTGTTTGGATAGCAATGTTGAGTTGAGAGAGGATGAGAGTATTGGGGCGATTACATCAGTTTAATATAGAAGAGTCTATTCAATTATTGAGGATAGATGCGGAGCAACTTGCAGTACTTAAAGAAATTAGATTAATAATTGAACGTGATTCAGATGAAATAATTCGGAAATTTTATGACCATGTGACGGCTTTCCCAGGTCTTAAGGCCATCATTGACCAATTTTCCTCGGTCGAGAAGTTGAAAGTAACCATGAAGAAATATTTGTTAACACTCTTCCCAGATAAAATCGATGAAGAATTCATACAGTGGCGCATTACCATCGGAGAGGTGCATAATCGGATTAATCTTCCACCATTTTATTATTTAAGTGCCAATCAGTTTCTTTCGGACGAGATTGTGCCGAGGATTTTTACATATTATCGCAAAAAAGTTGATCGAGCCATCTATGCCAGCTCAGCTCTTCAAAGAATTTTAAGTTTTGATCAACAGGTTGTTATGGCAAGTTATATTCAATCCTATATGGTCGAAATAGACAAAAAGGCTGAATTAGAAAAAGCCTTAGACGAAATTGATAGTTTGCAACGAAGCGTTAGCGAAGCAAGTCAAGCGTTAGCGGCAACTTCTGAACAAACGGCAGCATCTGCGGCGGAGATGAATGAGGCGACTACTCAGATTTCAACTAATGCCTCTGAAGCAGCCGAATTTTCTCGTCAAGTCGATTCATTGGCTCAAGAGGGTGCTCGGAAGATTCAAATGATTTCAGAAACGATTTTGCGATTAGCAACTATGACCTCTGAGATGCAGAGTAAAATGACCGAACTGGATAGAAGCTCAGCACGGATTGCTTCTGTCACTGATGTGATCAAGGAAATCGCTTCGCAAACTAATCTCTTAGCGCTCAATGCCGCCATTGAGGCAGCACGAGCTGGAGACAGCGGTCGAGGTTTCGGAGTTGTCGCGGAGGAAGTGAAAAAGCTCGCCAACCACTCAGAACAGTCCGTTAAAGAGATCAGTGAATTAATTACGATTACGAAGCAGAATACCGTCGCTGTGAACCAATCGATCGCTCAAACGACTGAGGCTATGCACGGTGCTGCTGCTGAGGCTGAGGAAGTGGTGAACCGTTTTGGTGAGATTATGTCTGCGATTAATGCCAGTATCCAACAGGTTCAGGGAATTGCCCAACAGATTGATGCCTTATCCATGACTGCAGGTCAGATCGGGGCAGCATCTGAGGATGTAGCCAACTCGGCAACCTCATTAGCCCAAATGGGTTTGCGGAATTAGGGAGGGGACATGTGGGGGACTTGTGTCACACAGCGCTCGGTGCTTACGACGCAGAGCAAACTAACCGTTCAAGCTCTTAAAGCGGGAGCGGGGTTCATCCTTTGGCGTTAGTATTATTTTAAAGAATGCGCCTACGGCGATAATCTCCACTGGAGACTATCGTGCCAAAAGCGCCATCCTTGGCGCATTGGCGGCAGTGTACATCCTTGTACACTGCCCCGTATGTGGGGTCGGTCGCTTGAACGGAAGTTTGCTAATCTGCTTACGTAAAGACGTCGCGCTCGTGTGACACTGCGTCCCGGGCTTAGGTCGGGGAACGAAAAGGTGTGGGAGACGGCACATTTCATGTGCACCGTCTGGTTTGGGTCCTAGACGTAGTATGCATGCAAGTAGGGGGCCGTCCTTGGCTTGCACTTAAGGACGGCTGCATGCATGCTTGGAGTTTGCTAATCTGCTTACGTAAAGACGTCGCGCTCGTGTGACACTGCGTCCCGGGCTTGGGTCTAGGAACGGATGGTTTGGGAGACGGCACATTTCATGTGCACCTCTGCAAGATAGTTTAAGTCGGATTCAAGTCGGGAACGGTTCGTGACTTGCATCCGTTGTTTTTAGAAAACATCAGAAAAATAAGGTATTGGGAAATTCGGAACACGTAAAATTAAGGAGTGGATTATGACAGAAGATGCCTTTTACATCCGTCGGATGTGGAGCTTCTCCCGTGCGCTTGATCTCGGTTTGGTGGATGAAGAAATCGAAAATAGTTTACAATTTGCCTTAGGGCAACGACACGGGGAACGCGTTGCCTATATCGCAATGCGTTTGGGCAGGAGCCTTAAGCTTAGTAAAAAATCACTGGTCCAGGTAACAGTAGCTGGGCTAGTACACGATATTGGCGCGCTTGGTTGCTTTCAAGCCTATAACGGAGATCCTCGTATCTTACAAGAACATTGCCTAGTGGGAGCAGAGATGGTCGAGCGTTTTCCTTCGGGGGAAATTCTTGCTCCAGCGATCAAATACCACCATGAAACTCCAAATCCCGAGTTTAGTGCCTTGGGTATATCATCTGAAGAGGTCCCGTTAATGGCGCGTATTTTGTCTTTAGCAGATCAGATTGATCTTCGATTGAAGCGAAGATTATCTAATCGTCGAGAGCGAGATGAGATTTTAACATGGGTCTCTCTGGAAAGTGGGTCGTTATTTTATCCTGAAGTTGCCGCTGCCTTTAAAGAGGTTGCTCAGAAAGAAGCGTTCTGGTTAGATCTTGAACAAACGGATTTGCTTCAAATTTCCTTAGGTCTCTTATTTGGACAGTGGCAACTTTCGGCATCGCGTGAAACAGAAATTAGTTTTGCTGAAGACATAGCCGACACGTTTGCTGATCTGATTGACCAAAAAAGTAAATTTACGGCTAATCATTCCCGGTCAGTTGCCAAAACTGTAAGGCAATTAGCTGGAGCGCTCGATTGGGAAAAAGATCGGGTTCACGAAATCTATATCGCAGGCTTGCTCCATGACCTAGGAAAACTTGCGATACCTAAGAAAATTCTTGATAAACCAGGGGCATTGGATCCGTTTGAAATTGAGGTTATTCGAACTCATACCTACTATACACATCGTTTATTAACGGAGGCAGGCTTCCCAACTCGGATGGTGGAGTGGGCGTCGCACCACCATGAACGGCTCGATGGCAAAGGGTATCCCTTCGCCCTGGCAGAGAAGGATATTGATATGGGGGCTCGGCTGATGACGGTTTCTGATATTTATGCAGCCCTGACGGAGAATCGACCCTATCGTTTAGCGATGAGTTCAGGTGAAGCTCTTAATTTGATTCAGCGCGGAGCTGGAACAATAGTGGATGCGTCTTTGGTAGATTTAGCAAGAAGGGTACTTGTGTGAGGGACTTGTGTCACACAGCGCTCGGTGCTTACGACGCAGAGCAAACTAACCGTTCAAGCTCCTGGCTATGGGGTGCGGGATACCCGCCAAAAGCGCCATCCTTGGCGCATTGGCGGCAGTGTACATCCTTGTACACTGCCCCGTATCTGGGGTCGGTCGCTTGAACGGAAGTTTGCTGATCTGCTTACGTAAAGACGTCGCGCTCGTGTGACACTGCGTCCCGGGCTTAGGTCGGGGAACGAAAAGGTGTGGGAGACGGCACATTTCATGTGCACCGTCAGGCTTGGGTCCTTGCTACGGTGGTAAGCATGCTGCTTACGTAAAGACGTCGCGCTCGTGTGACACTGCGTCCC
>NZ_JYNH01000173.1 GCF_000960765.1 Desulfosporosinus sp. I2
TTTGACGTAACCTGGCTCCATTTTTCACCTTTTTCAAAAAATTTTAAGCGTAAATGTTAAGAATAAAAAATCGTCATTTTTATGAGAGCGTTGCCGTAAATAGAATCTCGTTATATAAAACCTTCTTAAATTGTGTTAGGAATTCGGTTTTAAAGTCTTTAAGTTCAAACATTTTTATGTAAGAGTCGTAATCTCGAATAAAGCTACCGTTATCACATAATTTCATAACGAAGTTAGAAAAAAAAGATTTTTTAAACAGACATGGTTCCAAGACAACAACTTTGCCATAAGGCTTAAGAATTCGCTGAAACTCAGAGAGATAAGGTGATAAATCTTCTGAAACGATGTGATGTAACACCGATAGCGTAAGGCTGTAATCGATAGAATTGTTCTCCAGAGGCAGATTGGTATCTTCCAAGACTAGAAAGTTGTAACCCGGGTTTAAACATCTGGCATAAGCAATGCGTCGCGAATCCGGATCTACCCCTATATAGTGGTCTTTCGAACACAGGGAGCTAGCTGACCCAATTCCCGAACCAAAATCAAGTACCTTTTTGTCGGTAAAATTAAAATATCGGCCCAAGACACGTTTTATGTACAAATTGTTTAAAATATCTGGACGGACAAACCAATGATAGAGGCGAGGGGATAATTCCATGCATTTTACCTCAAAAATTTTTTTAAATACATGGATTAATATTCCCTATTTTAAAGAATTTATTTATTTTTGGTTAAGTTGGTTTACCATTCCTAAGCAGGTAATTGGTCCGGCCCAGCGTTGGTAGTGAGAATTACCGGTTTTTTTATTTTCAATTAATAAAAAAAGTCTGTTTACAAATACTATTTTCTGTTTAAGGATTTTTGCTAAGGAGGGGTTTCTTTGACTGTTCAACAAGACCTACAAAAAGCTATTGCTACTGTACAATCCGCTCTCGGTACCTATTCAACGTTTGCTCAATCGACCCAAGATCAATTCAAGAAGGCGCAATCATGCGACAGGAACTGTCGCGTGAATTTGAGCCGTGCTGTATAAGAGATGAGGGAAGGCCCCTCGAAGCTGCCATGCAGGTGGAGGCTTCAAACCACCTTAAGCTGCTGTGGACAAAAGCCATGGTAGTGAGCGTTAAGGAAAAGGCGAGGCAAGACCTCGTCAGGTAAGTGCTACGGAGACGAATACAGATGAACCGCTGATAACGTGTCGAAAGGATATGGACGTCATCAAAACCAGGGGGGAGTTGTTAACCTGAGATAAGTCTGGAGGACACGTTTACTGTCCAGATGGTGACCGGCATGAAGGTGGCGTGAACTTATCACAGGCTCTTATGGGGAACGTGGGAACCTACGACTTCGATGATAAGGGAGAAATCCAAGTGGCAGACGCTCTTTGAATCGGTCAACATAGATGTTGTTGTGCCTCCAGAAAACAGCAAGCGTACCATTGCGCTTGGTACCAAATTTTCACCCGAATCCGCTTGCCTCCCTCTTAAATTTAACCTGGGTAACTTTATTGAGGCGGCTGAAGAGGTCGGTTTGCTAAACCGTTAGGGTGGGTAACTGCCGCGAGGGTTCAAATCCCTCCTTCTCCGCCAGATATATTCCTCGATAGCTCAATGGTGGAGCAACCGGCTGTTAACCGGTAGGTTGTAGGTTCGAGTCCTACTCGGGGAGCCATGGCAGGGTAGCCAAGTCGGTCTAAGGCAAGCGGTTCATACCCGCTCATGCGAGGGTTCGAATCCCCCCCTGCTACCAACATGCGGGTGTAGCTCAATGGTAGAGCGCTAGCCTTCCAAGCTAGTTACGAGAGTTCGATTCTCTTCACCCGCTCCATTAGAACTAATAAACCGCACCATGAGGTGCGGTTTTTCTCTGTTACATATATTTGCGCTCTCCCTATACTAATGAAGTTTATCGGAGACGTATTTGCGAAGGTTTAAAACGCATGGGGAAGGAATAAGCGTTGCTTGCCCTAGGCCATCTAATTCTTTGAAAGCTTACAAGATATTGCTTACCAAGGATCCGTACAATGAATTAGCCACAGAATATTTAGCAGAACGCGAACGCGAAAAGGAACAACGAGTTACTCGACAGCTTCAAGTAAAAGGATATTAAGTTTCAAAAGTGTGTTAAGATAGGTTCCAAATGAGGCAATATTAATGTGATATGCGCAATCACCAGAATCTTATTAGCAATAGCTGTTGTGCCGATTTTGTGGGATGTGGTCCGTTTAATCCCTCAGGTAGTTGGATGAGATAAATAGTTCTCTTCTGATTCGTCATGGGATATTATCTCCGATCTGGTCAAATGTTATTAATCCATCAATAGTTTTTAAAACAAATCCCTCTCGGGTCAATTGGTCGAGAATGACAGGCAAGGCTTTGACTGTATTCTCTTTTGGATGCATTAATACAATCGCACCGGATTTATTTGGTCTAATCCCAAACTGAATGGCTGGATTAAGAACACGTTTCGCGATAATCTCTGCTGTACTGTCTCCCCTCCAATCGACAGTATCCAATGTCCATAGAATGGTCTGATAGCCCAATTCATCAGCTGCTCGCAGTCCAGAAACACCCTTCTCTCCATAAGGCGGTGCGTAAAAACGTGTTTTTCGTCCAATGATTCCTTCAATGATCCTTTCTGTCTTTATAATTTCTTCTTGGTTAGACCCTACAGAAAGATGATCAGGATGCGGGTGAGAATACCCATGATTTTCAATTTGGTGACCTCGGCTTGCCATTGATTTCAGTAATTCTGGATGTTTCTTGGCCCAACGCCCGGTAACGAAAAAGGTTGCCGATGCCTTGCCTTTATCCAATGCATCCAATATTGCCGAAATATATTCTTCGCCCCAATCCACGTTAATCGTTAAAGCCATGACTTTCTGATCCGTTTTGACCTGTTCTATTGGCTTTGAGACCGTAGCATTAGATACAAGGACCCATTTTCCAGTAACAATTCCAACAAACAATAGAAGGAAAATCACGACTAACGAAAGTACTCTTCGTGAGATTCTTAAAGTAATGAACACCCATATCCCCCCTCCTATACATTTATGCGAAGAGGGGACCTAACAGACTGTTCATTCTTCAGATAATATTGGTCGGTTTATATATAATTATTATTATAAGTGTGTCGGTGAGGTGAGTATGCTTTGCAAATCGTTATTGGTGAAGACAATATAATTGAGGTTAGTAGAAGGATTAAAGAAGATTATGGAAACGGAAAAGAGTTCCATTAAAAATATGCAGGTAGGGTTGAAGAGAAACCCATCATGTGAGTTCTTGTTATGGCACAATGAAAATGTATTTGCAGGATAAGAGGATTATTTACGATTGAGGGGCAAGAAAATAGTTAAAGTCAGAGAAACTAGATTACCTTTCCGGATGATACTTTCACAGCAGATGAAAAAGTCAAAGCCTGAGTAGACGCCGTTTGAAAATATATCCCTAACGAATGCTTCGAGGCTGTCTTAAAATATCGGAATTCGAGGTGCTGGTAAAGTTTCTGGATAACCCAGAGGGGGCGACAGCATGGATGTGTGACGAGAACTCATGTCAATTTGTTCGCAGTTCTGACGTCGTTGAATAAGCGTTTTATGAGGGAGTAGAGCGAGGTAACATTCTGAATGTTGCTTACGAATGCAGCAACTCAGATAATGGCACTACTTGAATGCCTTGAGCACTCATTTCCGGCAGCATCTCCCTTATAGCCCGGGCAGTATTAGGGCCTTGTGGTCCGACGTGCCCGATACCTATAGCTTTACCGGAAGTTTTAGCTTTAGCTATCAATAGTCTTATTTGTTTTTTTATAGAATTAAGATCAGCTGAATTGTCTAAGAAAACATCCCGGGTACCCGATATAACACCTGCCTTCTTTGCTTCCTGGGCCAAAATTGTGGATTCACTGGTCCTGCTGTCCAAAATTATCAAATTGTGTTCTTTGGCGGTTTCCACAATTGCTTCCACTATTTTAGGATTCTCTGTGCCTTTTGATCCCATGTGATTGCTGATACCAACAGCATAAGTTATTTGCTCCACACTGTGGTCAAGTCGAGTTCTAAGTTCCTGGGGAGATAAATTTGTGGTTAAGGCACCGGGTCCAAGCCATTCCGGACGTCCATTTTTTGATTCAATAGGCATGTGAATGATGATTTCGTAACCTAGGTTGTGCAATAATTCAGCTTCTTTCTGTGAATACAATAAATTAGGCATTATTGCCGCAGTAATAGGAATACCCAGTTCCAACATCTGTTGAGTTCCCGGATTGTTAATACCAAAATCATCAATTACGATAGCAATTTTAACGTTGACAGGTTGCGGTGTCATTGTGTGATTCAAATGTCCTACAATACGAACAAAACCTACAAATATCAAAAATACTGTTATTAGAGCCGTAATTGCTAAAATCGGGCGGCGAACGATCAGAATTATTGTGCGCTGATTCACTTTTTCCACCATCCTCTATATCACTTCTTATGTAAGTATATTGACTTAACTAGTAGTAAGACGCAAAAAAGCATTAAAATACCCTCCTGTGCTAATTAAGCGTAGGAGAGTATTTCTTTGATTGGGACTATATGTCGGTTGTTTAGCCAATGAAGCTTCCATTAATCCTTGTTCGGTTGCAGCTTTTAATAGTAACCCCGTAATAAGCAAGGCCGCATATTTTAGCCGGGCGGTATTGCTATTCTGTAGATTTACCCACCGTCCTCAAACTATCAATAAAGAAATTCTTGGAATCGTTAAAATCCAAAGTGGATAAAACGGTGGATGATGGTGAGGTGTTACGACCAATTGCCCATTTACAACATTAAGAGCATCTCCGGCAATAAGAGTTTTATATTGGTTAAGATACAGGCAAATGTATCCCAGAGTATGGCCTGGAGTAAAAATCACCGTGATCCCTCCACAGTACGGTGGTTCGCTTGTCGCTAACGCATAAGATGTTGTATGATAGAAGAGTAAGGCCCCCGCGTAATAAGGGGACCTTACTCTTTCATATTCCGACAAAACATCACCTTTTATCCCGATTGATGATACCGTAATTCCGTATTAGAATATTCGAGAGCTGCATAAGTATTTGAAATGAGGTTTTATAGAGTGGAACAGATGGTGCAGGAGAAGATAGAGGAATTGAGAATACAAATGCAAAAAATAGCTTCCGATAAAATTCTTACGGATCACAGAGTGGTAAGTATTTTACTCATTACTGAGTTGTATATATTTAAGAAGATATATACAAAACTCGTCCTGTTTTTTTAACTTTGGCTGTTTCTGACTGGAACATCATAAGTTGTGAGTTGTCATGTCTCTTTGAAGTATCAAATCATCCATGTTTATTTCTACTTTTAAGTTCATTAGAGTTTCCATTGATTATACATGTCTTCAGCTAAATTTATTAATAGGATTCAGCCAAAATCTTACAAACTCCATAAGCTGTTTCCCCTTAACTGTAAGTATTTTCCCCCTGCCATGACAATTCCTGCAAAAAAAGAAAACGGATTCATCTGGTTGATCCGGAGTCTCATTTTCTATTGTGTCGAGTTTATCCTTAGCCTCTAAAAAATGAAGCTTAGAATTTCGTATGGCCCAGTTATGATACCACGTGGTGTTCTCAATTCCACCCTTACAGTTGCACTTAGGGCATTGTTCCTCTAGCGCATTAACGTCAATCATTACTTAACCTCCGTTCAGCTAATTCTATTGATGTATTCTATTACTGAAATGGCTGAAGAGAAGGATTCGTCTAAATAATAGCATAATAATCCGTATCTAGGGCATGATATCCCTCGATACGCGTTCCTCCTACACTAGGCTCTCATCGGTAAGGATGGGGGCCTTCATCGTCTAAATGCAATTTTCGTATAGCAGTATAAATCAATATTGGGAAAAAGGAAATTTCGCAATACTTATTAAAGAAGGAAGTGGAAAAGAATTTATGGGAGGATAATGCTATGATCTCGAACAGGCTGTAGCTATTACTCTATTTATGAAAGACTTTCACGATGAGGACGTCTCAGTTTATGTATTCAGTTCCCGATAAGGTAGTTGTAGATCAATAATAAGACTCTAAATGTAGGTTTGAAGAACGACGAGTCAACATCAAAATATGAAAAAACCGTTAGTATGAGGTGTTTGAAGGAAAGGAAAAGACTTGTTGTACGCGTTCCGATAGAGAAATCACATAGTAAGACATATATTTCCATATAATACAACGAAATCTCATGGGCATTTTAGATAAGGTGTTGATCGTTATTGGTGTAACTATGTTATAACCATGTCAATGTCATTTCATGGATTGTCACGGAACGTAGAAAGATAATGTCCTCAACTAATGGCTGGGGCTTAGATGCTTACTGCAATAAGTAAGGGCACCTGCATGAAGTCCAGCGACCTTCCGAACCTGTTGGTTTGTCCGACAGTTTTCACGCTACAAATAAAGCAGTCCAGTTACACCCGGCGGCTTTGAATTAAAGTTGACGGTTTGGGTGTCTGTATAATATAGCATAGTCACTGGCTCCGCAAATTGGTCAACCCATTCGTCAAGGTCGGTTCCGTTTTTAAGTTGCGAAAAATATTTGAATTAGTTGGGTTACTATCCTATATATAAGAGATAAAATGAATAGATGTAATAAAAGGAGAGAGGCAAAAAATGCGTAAAATCCGCAAAGCAGTAATTCCGGCAGCCGGGCTGGGAACCCGTTTTTTGCCAGCAACAAAGGCCCAACCGAAAGAAATGCTGCCCATCGTGGATAAACCAACCATTCAATATATAGTCGAAGAAGCCATTAAATCCGGAATCGAAGACATTGTTATTGTTACGGGGCGGAATAAGCGAGCCATTGAAGATCACTTTGACCGCTCGATGGAACTAGAAACGTTTTTAGAAAAGAACTCGAAAGAGGAACTTTTGGATTTAGTTCAGGATGTCGCCCGGATGGCGGATATTTATTATGTGCGGCAAAAAGAAGCATTAGGCTTGGGACATGCGATCTATAGCGCCCGCAAATTTGTTGGAAATGAACCGTTTGCGGTCCTTTTGGGAGATGATGTCATTTACTCCGAAGTGCCCGCTCTGCGCCAAATGATGAATCATTACGAGCGCTATGGCGCAACTATCGTAGGGGTGCAGGAAGTCCCGATTGAGGATACGTCCAAATACGGGATCGTTGATGGTCAAAAGTTTGCACATCGGCTTTATCGAGCTAAGAATATGGTAGAAAAACCTCTATCAGAGGATACCCCAGAAACCCGCTTAGCCATAATGGGACGGTATATCTTAAATCCAGAAATTTTTGATATTTTGAGTATCCTTCAGCCAGGCAAGGGTGGGGAAATTCAACTCACGGATGGAATTAAGGAACTAGGGCAATATCAGGAAATCCTCGCTTATGAATTTGAAGGTCGGCGGTATGACGTCGGAGACAAGCTCGGTTTTGTCGAAGCGACCATCGATTATGCGTTGCGTCGGGGAGCTCTTTCGGAGGACCTCATGAATTATTTGCGTGATCTGGTTCGGAAAGCTGACTTATAATAGGAAAAATTATATGGCACCTGTAGGATAAAGTTATACACCTGCTGCGACTATTGGGGTAGGCGCTGCCATTAATGCTATCGCAATTAGGTTCGGGAGGAATAAGTGAGAGAGCTTATTTTACCTGAGGGGTAGCATTCAGTTTCGCTGGTGCCTGTTGAAAACCAGGCCCCCGAGTAAATTGGTTGATTTGGCCGACCGTCCCAATGATAGTAATAAATTCGTCAAGGGCACCCCGGCGGCTTTGAATCGTGTGTTGGCGGATTGGGTCGTCTTGGGTAAGGCGGGATAGTTATTTAACGATTATTAGAGGTTACTTCGTTTGCAAATATATCCCTTAAAAAACGGTTCGAGGCTACCTTAAAACATAGGAGTATGATGTATTGGTAAAGTTTCTTGATAATCCGGCTGAGCAAACATCGTGGATATGGGACGAGAACTTATGTTAATTTGTTCGACGATTTGAGGTTGAGTAAGCGTCTTTTGAAGTTGTTTAGAATACTTTGGTTGTGGTTACCCTGTAGCAAATAAGCGTAAGCGTAAAATAATCCACCCCTTGCGTATGTGGTATTATCGAAGAACGGGGTAGGTATCTTGGAAAAGCAGTTTTCGAAGTATTGGGGTTTCTCATTATTAGTTTTGCCGGCGTTTAATTCTATCTATTTTCTCTTAAATCACACCAGCGGGCGGGTCTATAATCTCGCTACCGTTTTTGATCAGATGATCCCATTCGTTAAGTATTTTGCCCTTCCTTACATAGTTTGGTACCCTTTTGTAATGATCACATTATTATGGCTGATGAAACGGCAACCGCGTCTTTATGTTACGACACTAATCTCTTGTCTAATGGGATTAGTATTAAGTTATAGCTTTTTTATAGTTGCCCAGACCACTACGCCAAGGCCGCCGCTTGACGCTCACGACTTGTTTACCGAGATTGTATTGTATATTTACCATGCGGATAAACCGTATAATTCGTTTCCCAGTATCCATGTATTAATTAGTTTTGTTCTTTTCCGAGCCTGCTCAAGATTGAATATCCAGGCACCAATTTTTACAGCTTCGGTACGGGGTTTAGCAGTGATAATTATCCTATCCACGTTGTTTATCAAACAACACACTTTGTTGGATGTCGCCGGAGGAATAGTTTTCGGCGCTTTCTTATTCTGGCTTGTGGATATGGTTAGCTTAAAGATAGGGCAAACGTATCCTATTGACGGATGAATTAGGAAGTGCCCAGGAATAAAACTTGCAACTTTAAAGCTTGAAAATGGAATATCCAAGAAGTTTTATATTATCAAGCAACCAAAGAAGACCCAAGCCCATTCTAAGGAAAAGACAAAGATCCGAACAAAAGTCATACAATAATATTTTGATTGTAAATATCCTAGATAGGCACAGAGGTTTAAACACTACCAGGCCTATGGCTTAAAAGTTCCTGTTACACAATGAGTTATAACTGAATAATATGAATTAATATGGGTTGGAGGGAAAGCCTCGTGGAAGCAGATGAGCAGAACCTACTCGTATTAATCGATGTGCGGAAAATGAACCGCTTGCAGAGAGAAAATAAAAAATCAATTGACATGATGAGCGACCAAATTACCTATTATCAGGATCTTTTTGACACTGTCATCGCCAATAACAGGAATACCAATCAAAGTATTGTAAGAGAGAGATACGATC
>NZ_JYNH01000174.1 GCF_000960765.1 Desulfosporosinus sp. I2
TGCGGCCCCACCAAAACCGACAATCGCCGAGGTGGAAATAAAGGTTGCTCCATAAGCCATGCCCATGACATAAGGATGAATATCTCCGCCTGCTACCATATAATCTTTAGAAGATTTTGTATGTTTATACCCTAGATAACCAAGGAATGAAACGGCCAATACGTAGATAGCCAAAATGGTATAAAAAACGCCCATTAAGTTATCCCCTCCTCAAATACATACTCTTCTTATTCTTTTTCCCAGTTGATTGCGCCATAGACAACACAAAGAAGGGCACTGCCGATGGATAAGAGATAAGCAGCTATTACTCCTGGGTCAGTTAACCCTAACATAAATACACCTCCTTTCAACAAACAATTCGGGAATTATGAATTGATACCGGGTAAGGGGAATCCCCTTCATATCTGAGACAGGGGATGCCGGAAGGTATCCCCTTATTTGTGATACAGATTATTATTCAAAGTAGATTTTAAAGTGGACATGATACATGCTGTTGCACAGAGTGAAGTTGTAGTTATTTCTGTAATTCCTGTTTCTTAAGCTTCTCATTCATTTGACAAGCAACACGGAACAAGTCTACACCCGTTAATCCTATTGAATCTAAAGTTTTATGATAAATATGAATAAGTTTTTGCAAAAGGTCTGTTTTTGATTTATCCTCCCGTAAACGCTTCATTTCAGCAGTCACTTCTTGTATCAGTTCCTGTGTTATAACGACTCCTGACTCCGTAAGTTCTTTTTCCATCCCTTGTAAACCATGTTCGATAATTTGGCCGCCAGAGTGTTTGCCGTAAACAAACGAGGTCTTTTGCCCCACTAATTCTGATGGAATAGCTTCATAAATACGCCGATCAATGAGTACCCCAGCAGTGTGTATGCCGCTTTCGTGCATAAAAACATGAGGTCCTATAATTGGACAATGAGCCTGAATTGGCATACAGGCGTATTTCTCGACCAGGCGGTACAAATCATGCAGCTTTTCATATTTAAAACCAGGAATCTCAATGCCATAAAGCAATTTTAAGGAAACCACCACTTCGTGAAGAGGCGCGTTTCCCGCCCGTTCGCCGTAGCCTGCTACCGTAGTGCAGAAAGCCTTCGCACCATACTTAATTGCTGTGATAGTATTGATTGTGCCAAAACCAAAGTCATTGTGGAAGTGTACCAGCAAAGGCACCTCAGGTATTGCCTGGACTATCTCTTCAGTATATTTAGCAGTTGCCTCCGGAGTCAAAACCCCTACAGTATCTGGCCAGGAAGGTCTAGTGCCACCTGCGGCAAGCCCACGACGAAACAGTTCAATGCAATAATCAACATCTGCTCGCGAACCATCTTCTCCACCGAACTCGATATGAGTTACTCCTTTGGACCTAGCGTAACGGATAGCTTCCTCCATCATCTTTAGATTAGCTTCTTTGTACCATTCGATTGGCCGGTCTTCATGTTCGTCGTCAGAAATGCCTTCCCTATGAAGAAGTGTTTTCCCTATTTTGTATTTATTGTGTAGATTGGACGCCGTCGTGAAGATAAAGAACGTTACTTCTTCCGGGGAAATATTGATCTCGTTAAGAACCTTGAGGGTTGCATCGATATCTCCCTTATGCGAACGGCACATAACCACGATTTCAAGGTCGGAGCGTAATTCGCCACGGCGCTTGGCTTCCATAATCAAACGCAGAGCCTGTTGTTCAGTAGCGGATACTCCGGGAAATCCCACGTCGATAATATGAACCCCAATATCGCTTAAAGCCTTAGTTATCTCAAGCTTTTGTTCAGGGGTATAGGCAACACCGGGCATTTGCTCGCCGTCACGAAGGGTGGAGTCGTAGATACGAAGTTCTCTAGGATCAGGAAATTTAATATCTTTCGTAAACTCCAACGGACTATGTAACAGTTGTTCAATAGGCTCACGCAACATATAAACCTACCCCCTCGCTAATATTTCGATGACAAAGTCACCGATTTGACTGGTAGAAAGTCCCGAATCTGCTCCCAAGGAAGGTACCTTGCCAGACATCAACAAATTTTGGAGGGCTTTGTCAATCTTGACAGAAGCTTCTTTTTCCCCAATATAGTCCAAAAGCATACCCATAGCAGCGATAGCCGCCATCGGATTAGCCACATTAAGACCGGCATATTTTGGAGCAGAACCATGGATAGGTTCAAACATGGAAACCTTTCCCGGATGGATATTACCTGAAGCAGCTATGCCGAGTCCGCCTTGGATCATCGCTCCAATATCCGTGATAATATCACCGAACAAATTACTGGTAACACCCACATCAAACCATTCAGGATTCTTAATCATCCACATACAGGCAGCATCAATATAGGCGTGTTCTCTTTCGATATCAGGGTACTCTTCGCCAACTTCTTCAAAGGTTCGAGTCCAAAGATCCATGGCACGAATCGCATTCGCCTTATCGATTAAGGTTACCTTTTTCTTTTTATTGCGTTTTCTGGCTAGTTCAAAAGCATAACGGATGGCGCGTTCACAGCCTTTACGGGTGAACACCATTTCGGCGATGGCGACTTCATCTGGAGTGCCCTTTTTAAAGATTCCACCTAAGTTAGTATAAAGATCTTCGGTATTCTCACGTACAATAACCATATCAATATCCTCAGGCTTTTTGCCTTTAAGAGGACAAAATTGCTCTGCGTACAGCTTTATCGGACGCAGATTGACATAAAGATCTAATCCGAAACGCATTCCCATGATGATGGGGCGCTCAATAAATCCCGGTTCTACTCGTGGATCCCCTAGGGCTCCGAGGAAAAGTGCATCCATGGTTTTGTATTCAGTTAAAATTGATTCCGGCATGGTCTCACCGGTTTTAAGATAATGATCTGTACAATAAGGATAATGGGTTAATTCATAAGAAAATCCATATTGTCGAGCTACAACTTCCAAAACTTTAAGTCCTTCGGCGACAACCTCTGGGCCGACTCCGTCGCCACCAATTACTCCAAATCGATAGTTGCGTTTATCTTTGTTCATTTTCAAGTTCCCCCTAATTGTTCACCGGCATAGGCCACAAGCCCTCCGGCATCCATAATCTTTTGCATAAAGGCGGGAAATGGAGCTGCTTGGAATGTTACTCCTGTTGTTATATTGGTTACTTTTCCAGTCCCGGGGTCTATGCTGATTCGTTGCCCCTTTTCAAAATCTTTCGCGACATCGAGGATTTCAAAAATAGGTAGTCCAATATTTATACAATTTCTGTAGAAGATCCGAGCAAATGTTGGGGCTACCACGGCTGCCACTCCGGCTGCTTTTAAGGTCAGTGGCGCAACTTCTCGGGAAGAACCACAACCGAAATTATTATCTGCTACAATCACATCTCCGGGTTTAAAGGTTTTGACAAAATTTGGATCTAAATCCTCTAACACATACTTTGCTAATTCTGCTGGATCCGATATATTACAATAACGGCCTGCTATGATTAGATCAGTATCAATATCCCGACCTAACTTCCAGACTCCTCCTTCAATCATCGTCGTTCCCCCTCCTTACATAACGATTATTATAATTGACCTGGGTCTGCCAATTTGCCCCTTAAGGCTGTCGCCGCCGCTACAGCTGGGCTGGCTAAGTATATCTCGCTCGTGACATGACCCATACGTCCGACAAAGTTACGATTGGTTGTAGATACACAACGCTCCCCATCAGCCAGAATCCCCATATGCCCTCCTACACAGGGTCCACATGTTGGGGTGGAAACGACACACTCTGCTTGAATAAAGGTCTCCAATAATCCTTCCTTCATGGCATCTAAATAAACTTTTTGGGTACCTGGGATGATGATGCAGCGTACTCGAGGATGGATCTTCTTCCCTTTTAGAAGTCCGGCAGCAATGCGCAAGTCTTCAATCCGTCCGTTGGTACAGGAGCCGATCACCACTTGGTTGATCGTAACATCACCAACCTGAGAGATCGGTTTAGTGTTCGAAGGTAAATGTGGGAAAGCAACTTGGGGCTCAATGTCGTCCATATCATAAACGATTGTTTGAGCATACTCAGCATCCGGATCACTCGTATAAACCGTATAGGGTTGGTTGGTGGCCGCTTTGACATAGGCTTCAGTTTTAGCATCGACAGCAAAGACACCGTTTTTGGCTCCTGCTTCAATCACCATATTAGCCATGGTTAAACGTTCTGCTATACTGAGTTCCGCTATGCCCTCTCCACAGAACTCTATAGCACTATAGATAGCACCATCGACGCCTAAGCGCCCAATCATGTAGAGAATCATATCTTTACCAGAGACCCAAGGTTTTTTCTTCCCTTTAAATTCGATCCTTATCGTTGGCGGAACCTTCAGCCAAACTTCTCCTAAGGCCCAAGCTACAGCGATATCCGTTGATCCTACTCCGGTAGCGACCATACCTAACGCTCCATAGGTACAAGTATGGGAATCTCCACCGATGACCAATTGACCCGGACGAACCAAGCCTTGTTCAGGGAGTAAAACATGTTCTATTCCCATACGGCCTACTTCGTAATACAAGGTGTTATGTTCCAGAGCAAACTCGCGGACCTTTTTGGCAACTTTAGCGGATTGAATATCCTTATTGGGGGTAAAGTGATCTGGGATGATCACAATTTTATGAGGATCAAAGACGTTTTTGGCTCCTTTAATTTTGCTAAATTCTTCGATGGCCACGATAGCTGATAGTTCATTGGCCAGAACTAAGTCCACTTTGGCGTTGATGATCTGTCCGGGATGTACTTCGCTTAATCCAGCGTGAGCGGCTAGAATTTTTTCTGTCATAGTCATTGCCATTATGAGCTTCACCTCTTTTGATTTTACATTTCCTTGTTTTTGTATTGCTTTAGTGATTGAGTTCCCTAAGATCTACTACACGTTTAGCTTTACCTTCACTACGTTGCAGAGTCTTGGGAGCAACAACTTTAATTCGGGCATTGATGCCCAGTACATGGTGTAATTCAGCACCCAAGAGTTCTTGCATTTTTTCCAAAGCCTCATCGCCTTGCGCGTGAAATTTTTCTGTACATTCCACTAAGACTTCAAGATCATCCATATAGCTGGCTCCGCGGTCCACAACAATAACATATTGGGGTTCAAGACCCTTAAGGGTTAAGATCACACTTTCGATTTGAGAAGGGAACACGTTGACTCCTCTAATAATCAACATATCATCAGTACGTCCGGTAATACGTTTCATTCGAGCTGTCGTTCGTCCGCAAGAACAGATTCCGGTATCGATGAACGTTCGATCTCTGGTTCTATAGCGCAGGACTGGGAAGGCTTCTTTCGTAAGGGAGGTAAGTACCATTTCTCCTAAGCTCCCTAGTGGCAGAGACTCTCCTGTATCAGGATCGACCGTTTCTACTAAGAAATGGTCCTCTGAAATGTGCAATCCATCATGATAGGGGCATTCAGAGGATACTCCAGGGCCCATCATTTCGGTTAGTCCATAAATATCGAAAGCTTCAAGGTTGAGTTTTTCTTCGATTTCGCGTTTCATTTCCAAAGTCCAGGGTTCGGCTCCAAAAAAGCCAACTCTGAGCTTAAGATCCCGCATAGAGTCAACACCCATCTCTTTGGCTTGTTCGGCAAGCACTAAGGCATAAGATGGAGTAGACATTAGGACTGTTGCCCCAAAATCCTGCCAGAGCATAACTTGACGTTTGCTGAGTCCACCAGATACCGGAACGACAGCTGCTCCAACACGTTCAGCTCCATAGTGAAAACCGAGTCCACCAGTAAAGAGGCCATAGCCATAAGCATTGTGAACAATATCAGCCTGTGTTACTCCGGCTGCCGTATAAACGCGCGCCATCAGTTCAGACCAACTATTTATGTCGTTAACTGTATAGCCAACAACGATCGGTTTACCGGTAGTACCACTGGAAGCGTGCATGCGAATGATCCTATCGAGAGGTTCGGCAAACATTTTAAAGGGGTAATTATCGCGAAGATCGTTTTTGGTGGTAAAGGGTAATTTACCTAAATCCTTAAGGCTGTTAATGTCCTGGGGCTTGACTCCTAAAGCGTCCATTTTCTCTTTATAGAGCGGTACTTTAGTGTAGCAACGTTCGACTGTTTTTTGGAGTCTTTCAAGTTGTAACTCTTCCAATTCAGGCCGTGGCATTGTCTCATGTTCTTGGTCCCATATTAAGCATTGTTTAGCACCGAGCTCAGGTTTATTTACCCTCATTTCAGGAACCCTCCTACCTACTCTTAAGTACCTTAGTCTTCATGTGACTTAACAAGAATCGGCTTACTTCACTCCTTGCCCGGGCGCAGGCCTTAGTTACATTCGGCTCTGTCTACAGCTGCTTGAGCCTTTGCCTGGGCCATTTCTACCCCTACTTTAAAAGCCTGAAGGTTGATATCAACGAGTTTTGGCGGAATACGTTTCCGAATAACTCTTTCCCAAGCTTGCTGAGACAGGTCCAAGTAAGAAGAAAGGGCCCCCAGAATGATTAGACTACTGACTTTGGAATTGCCATGCGCTTTAGCCAGAGCCGTTGCCGGTATTTCTTCGATTTTAAAAGCCTTACTTTGCAGAAATTCGATGATTCCGGTTGGATAGGGTTGATATTCACCCATCTGTCCAGGCATAACTTCGATGTCATTAATCAGCATCAGACCGCCTGGTTTGAGATAATGTCCATAACGTACAGCCTCGAGCCTTTCAAAGGCTACTAAGATATCTCCGGTTCCGGTGCGAACAGTGGGTGAATAAACAAGGTCACCAAAGCGCAGATGACTGACCACGCTCCCTCCTCGTTGGGCTACCCCATGTACTTCGGTTTGTTTAACCTGGGCCTTTTCTTCAGCGGCGACTAAAGCGAGTACTTCACTGGCCAGAAGTACACCTTGCCCTCCGACGCCACAGAGGAGTACGTTCGTTACGTTTGACATTTTTATTCCCCCTTTAAGTAAATGGCGTCAAATTTACAGGCCTGAGCACATAAGGAACAGCCTGTGCAGGATACATCATCAATGGTTGCCTGTTCTCCAGGTAATACTGCCGGGCAACCGATACGTTGGCAAGCCCCGCATTGTGTACATATATCCTGGTCTATGACATAGGGTGTTTTGGGTCTGTGCTTTTCGCCACGAGAAAAGATGCAAGGTCTGTTCGTGATTACTACTGAAGGTCCTTCATTGGCTAGAGCCTCATTAATTGCTTGGAGCATGGCTTTTTGATCAAAGGGATCCGCCACCTGAACATGTTTAACCCCCAAAGCTTTAACGAGGTTAACTAAGTCTAATTTGGGAGCCTCTTTCCCTTGGAGCGTTTGTCCTGTCGCAGGGTGTTCTTGGTGACCCGTCATACCGGTTGTACTATTATCCAGAATGACAACGGTAGTGTTGCCACCGTTGTAAACAACATCAATTAGGGACGGGATCCCGCCATGAATGAAGGTTGCATCTCCAATGACTGCAGCAACTTTGTTGATTCCTCCAAGTTCGAAGCCAAAGGCGTTACCAACTGAGGTTCCCATGGCAAAGGAGGTATGCATTGCCCCTAAAGGTGGTAACGCTCCGAGTGTGTAACACCCAATATCCCCGGTGACAATGGCTCCAGATTTTTTAAGGGCGAGGTAGGCACCTCGGTGAGGACAACCTGCGCAAAGTTGCGGAGGACGGCTAATAATATTAAATTCTTTAGAGAAGTCGTTAACAGGTTGTTCGTCGAATAAGCATTTGGCTAAGACATCAGGGCTGAATTCTCCTGTTCGAGGGAAGATATCCTTGCCACTAAGGTTAGTGACTCCCCAAGCGCGAATTTGATCTTCGATGAAGGAGTCAAGTTCTTCGATAATGTAAACCTTGTCGTATCGAGCACAGAAATCAAGGATCGTTTGCTTTGGTAAGGGATAAGTTACAGCTAGTTTTAGTACGCTGGCCTCTGGGAGTATCTCTTTAGTATAGGTGTAAGAGGCCCCACTGGTAATGACACCAAGCTTGCCCTTCCCCTTCTCGATACGGTTGTACTGATAGGTTTCCACGTAATCAGAGATCGCTGCTAGCTTAGCATCAAGTTTGGCTTTAAGGGCTTTGGCGAAGATCGGAACGACCCAGCTAGGTACGTCTTTGACAAAGCTTTTGCCCTCCCCTACTTCATTACGTTCACCAAGGGTGACCATTCCTTTACTATGAGAGACCCGCATTGAAGTTCTAAAAAGAACAGGGGTAGAGAATTTCTCACTAAGTTCATAGGCTAGTTTGAGGTAGTCTTTTGCTTCTTGGGGATCACTAGGTTCGATCATGGGGATTTGTGCTAGTCTGGCAAAGTAACGATTATCCTGCTCATTTTGGGAGGAATACATCCCAGGGTCATCGGCAGAGATGACCACAAAGCCACCGACAGTACCGGCGAAAGGAAACACCATAAAAGAATCAGCGGCTACATTAAGTCCGACGTATTTCATGGAACATAGGGCCCGTTTGCCGGACATCGCTACTCCCATGGCCTCATCAAAGGCTACTTTTTCATTAGCTGCCCATTGTGCTTTAATTTCGCTGAATTGAGAGATGACTTCCAATATTTCAGTACTTGGTGTACCTGGATAACCTGAAGCGAAATAGACTCCTGCCTCATAAGCCCCTCGGGCGATGGCATTGTTGCCTGCCATGAGCATCCGTTGACCCGCTTCTTGCGTCATTTTTCTTTACCCTCCTCATTGGAACCCTAAATCAAATATTACCAGAATATATAAAATATTCAATTAATTAAACCGACAAGATTCTTTATCGATTTTAACTTTATAATCCAACTAGCTTAGTACGGATTCATTAGCTCAGACAAAAAATTGGATAAACACGTATTAATAGTTATTTTGCCTCAGCAACCCCAGAAGCAAAGGCTTTCTTATTTAATTCCAACAGCTTAGCTGGGATTCTTGCCACAAGGGCTTCTTGCCAGGCCTCCTCTGGGAAATCCATATACTTAGAGAGAACTCCCATTAACACAACATTCGTGGCTTTGGCATTACCCGCTTCAGTGGCTAATCTTAATCCATCCAACGGGATAAAACGTTCAATTCGCCCTTTAAGGTCGCCAAGGATACTCTCA
>NZ_JYNH01000175.1 GCF_000960765.1 Desulfosporosinus sp. I2
AATTATCCAAAAACTATTAAATTAGATTTTATAAATTTCACTCGGTTATGTTAAGAATATTTAATCAGGTTCAAAAATGTTGCCCGTCAAAACGATGGGCACTACTTTTTTTGTCCAACCGAGCAGGATAATTCTTCTTTACCCAGAATACTAATCAGGTTACATAATATAGGAGCGTCTTTAAAAGGAGGGTTTATTAATGTCCTTTAAGGTTTTGGTTGATAGTTCTTCCGATATACCATTAAACATTGCAAGTTCCGCTGGAATTATCACAGTTCCTATGCCTGTTACTATTGATGGAAAGACCTTTCTAGAAGGGGTTAACCTTACTAACAAAGAGTTTTATGAACAATTTAAAACGTTCAAGGAATTGCCAAAAACTTCGCAACCAAATCCTAACACTCTTTTGGAAGAATACGAAAAGATTTTAGACGCTGGGGATGAAGTGGTGGCTATTCATCTGTCATCAGGTTTAAGTTCAACTGTTTCTACCGCTCAAATGATCCGTAAAATGACGTCTGCGCCTGAGAGAGTGCATATTATCGATAGTTTGGGTGCATCATTTGGGTATGGATTACTCGCTTTATTGGCTCGAAATATTCTTTCTTCGGTAACTTCATGGGAAGAGGCTGAAGGAAAAATACTTGATTTGCGTAAGAAGATGCGTTATGTTTTTACTTTAGACATCCTTGATTATCTCGTCAAAGGGGGAAGAGTGAGCAAAACGGCAGGGTTCATTGGGGGATTACTTGATGTTAAGCCCGTTTTACATTTTACTCCAGAAGGCAAAATAGAACCCTTTGCAAAAGTCCGTTCTCGTAGGGCTGCAATTAAGCGGCTAGCGGAAGTTATGGAACAAGAAATTCAATCACCGGAACAGCAAGTGATTGGAATATCACATTCAGTGTGTTATGAAGATGCTTTGATCTTAGTCGATGAGATTCATCAGCGCTTCACTGTCAAGGATATTATCATTAGTGAAATTGGTTGTGTGGTTGGAAGCCACACAGGACCAGGTTCTCTAGCACTCTTTTACCAACGTTAGGCACAGAATAGGAGAGATACTTCGTTGAAATCCTTCATAGCATTATTTTTAGCTGTTTTCTTGATTTTTAGCTTTACTCCGCCAATTTATGCTTTAGATTCGTCCACTTCAAATAGTACTTTGCCCATAGTCCATGGTGAAGGGGCTTATTTGATCGATGTATTATCAGGACAGACACTCTTTATGAAAAACCCTGATGAACTATTAGCCCCAGCGAGCACGACTAAAATAATGACTGGGTTATTAGCCATTGAACGTGGAAATTTACAAGATATCGTGACAGCAAGTTCTACTATGTTAAACAATAAGCTTGTCTATGGTACCATGATATACCTTGAGCCAGGAGAAAAGATGCCTCTACAGGACCTTCTTTATGGTACTCTGTTAAAAAACTCAGCCAACGATGCTGCAGTTGCTATTGCGGAATATATCGGTGGTGATATACCACACTTCGTTGAAATGATGAATCAGCGTGCTCATGAAATAGGCGCTGATCAAACTCACTTTTCTAATCCGAGTGGTTTAACTGAGAAAGAACATGTTACAACAGCACATGATCTGGCACTCATTGCTCGTGTTGCTTATCAAAACCCTGTCTTTGCCCAGTATGTCCGTACCAAGTCAACAACTATTTCTCGATCAAAAGAAAATGTCCCAAAACTATTAGTCAATGAAAATAAATTGCTATGGAGAGATTCCTCCGTCGACGGTATTAAAACGGGTTATACCGCCGCTGCCCAAAATTGCCTAGTCGCATCTGTTACCAAGGATGGACGTCAGTTAATTGGAGTCATTCTCAAATCACCTGGACGAGAAATTTATACTGACATGGAGAACCTATTTGATTATGGGTTTACGCAATACAAAAGTGAGGTCTATAAACCTGCAGGTACGGCGATATCCTCAATCACGGTCAATAATCAATCTGTGGACCTTATTCTTGATCGTCCACTGTATATAACACAGAAACAAGGAGAACCGCAGCAAACGTTAGACCTTAAGGTTTCCGTGTTAGGGGCGAGTGTCTTAACTTCTGTAGAAGAGGGGCAAGAGGTTGCACAGGTTGAAGTATTAGAGGGCAATAAACATTTAGACACTTTTCCCTTAAAAGCCTCAAGAACTGTTCAACCAGAAACCCCTAAATTAACTTTGAGCTCCTTTTATAAACCTTGGTATATAGCATTAATAGTAATAGGAAGCTTAATAATCGTTCTTTTTAATCGAAACAGAAACTCCTCGCGTTATTGGAGAAGACGAACGCGACTTTCTAAACAAAGAAAGTCAAGTTATTTACAGGATAAATAATTTGAGTTGATAAAAGCATTAGCTACAGCCTAATGCTTTTATTGTACTATTTACAATTTGCAAGTTTATCTAATAATTGTCCTCTGAATAGAAAAACCTTATAATATGGAAAGACACAATAACTATTAAGGTATTTTAGGAGTTGACTAGATATTGAAAACGGGTAAGAAAGTTGTTACCATAGCCTATGGTTGCCAAATGTCCGAACGTGATGCTGAGACCTTGACTGAGATTACTAGGCAAGAGGGTTATGAACGTTCTGAGGACCTTGAAAATGCTGATTTAGTCATTGTAAATACCTGTTGCGTAAGAGAAAGTGCCGAAAATAAAATACTTGGGAAAATCGGAGAGTTAAAGAAGCTTAAGGAGAGAAATCCCAATTTAAAAATTGCCATAAGTGGCTGTATGGTTCAACAACCTGGTTCTATAGACCGATTGCGTAAACGAGCACCGTTTATAGATATTTGGGCCGGGACACATAATTTACACAATTTTTCGGACCTTTTGCATCAAGCTGAACATGGCGGTAAAGTTGCGGAAGTTTGGTTAAAACCTAAGGCAACTTTGGAATCTACCCCACTTGCTGAAAAAGGGAAACTACAAGCGAATATTAACATTATGTACGGTTGTGATAATTTTTGTTCCTATTGCATTGTTCCCCATGTACGAGGCAGAGAGAGAAGTCGCAAACCAGAGGAAATCATTCAAGAAATTAAAGACCTTGTGACCAGTGGTTGCCGTGAAGTCACGCTACTTGGACAAAACGTCAACTCTTACGGTAAGGAATTTTCACCAGCCTATGACTTTGCAGACTTGCTCATGGACGTCGATCAAATTCCGGATTTGTTACGAATACGCTTTATTACCTCACATCCCAAAGATTTATCAGATAAGCTGATTGAAACCGTCGCTCGGGGACAGAAACTATGTGAGCATTTCCATTTACCGATCCAATCTGGGAGTAATTTTATACTCCAGCGCATGAATCGGAAATATACAAGGGAATACTATTTGAGTCGAGTAGAAAAGATCCGTGAAATCCTTCCACAAGCTAGGATAACAACGGATGTTATCGTTGGGTTTCCAGGCGAATCAGAAGAAGACTTTGAGCAAACTCTTGAGATGATGGATTTGGTTCAATATTGTCATGCTTTTACCTTTATGTATTCCAAACGTTCAGGTACCCTCGCCGCTGAAATGGAACATCAAATTCCTCTCGATGTCAAGAAACGGCGTTTACAAAAATTGATGAGTGTGCAAAACCAACAAAGTCTCAAGTGGCGACAAAAGATGATCGGAAAAACGTATGAAGTTCTGGTGGAAGGTCCAAGTAGAACAAATACTGAGCGTTTAACTGGAAGAACCCGCGGCTACGAACTGGTTGTTTTTAACGGTTCATCTGAGCTAGTCGGGTCTTTAGTGAACGTAAAGATCATAGACGCTAGCTCTTTTACACTTACAGGAGAAATTCAAGGATCTAAGTAGAATTCTGGTTAACTTTAAGATTGAAGCAGGAATCATGCTGCTCTATGTAGAATGTAATATGCGGAGGTGTCAAACTATGACCAACGAAATTATTGAAAATGCTCAACTCTTGGCAGATGCCATCGCTCGAAGCTCCGAACTTAACGAATTGCACAGCGCTGAGGATGCAATGTCTGCTGATGTATCAGCCCAACAATTGATTGCAGAATTACAAAAAGCTCAAGAACGGTTCATGGAAGCGCAACAAGGCGGTACTGAACCTTCTGAAGTTGATAAAAATGCGGTCGATGAAATTGAAGCCAAGGTAGAAGCGAATCCGGCTATTGTCGCCTACATGAAAGCACAAGACAAATTTACAGAAATGTTGGATAGTGTCAATGCTATTCTAGCTGGTGCTATAGCAGGTTCTTCTGATGGTTGTTCCTGTGGGGATGATGGCTGTGCTCCAGGCGGATGCGATAGCGGAGGGTGTGGAAGTGGAGGCTGCGGCTGCGGAAATTAATCCGGAAAACCGCCGGAAACTCGAACGATAAGGGAAGGGCTAAATCAGTAGCTCTTCCCTTTTAGGGTTACTTTAAACTAATAAGATTTATCTGATAGCTAACCAGCATTGGTACCCCCGCTTTTTAAACGAATTTATAAAAGGGAGAAAATATGGTATGACCACCCCTATGTTGCGACAATATCAAGGAATTAAAGCAAAAGCACCCGATACAATTCTCTTTTATCGGTTAGGTGATTTTTATGAAATGTTTGGGGAAGATGCAGAAATTGCTGCACCTATCTTACAAATCGCTTTAACTGGCCGAGATGCAGGGGATGGGAAACGTATCGCTATGTGTGGCGTTCCTTATCATGCTTTAGATAATTATTTACCAAAGCTCGTTAACGCAGGTCACAAAGTGGCTATCTGTGAACAAGTGGAAGACGCAAAAAATACTAAAGGGATCGTCAAACGTGAAATTATCCGCATCGTTTCGCCAGGAACTCTCACTGAATCCCTTGCAGAACGCTCAAATCTCTACCTGGCAAGTGTTTTCCATGACCAAGACTGGGGATTAGCCTTTCTCGATCTTTCAACTGGAGAATTTGCTATTTTTCAAACCTCTGAACTAGATGTTCTCCTTGCGGAGGTTTCTCGCATAAACCCTGCTGAACTGTTACTACCGCCTGAACTTATCAAACGGACAAAATTATGGGCAGGGTATTTCTGTAGTCTTCAAGAACGCAACACGTTTTACTCTCAGGGCTTAAGTCATCACTTTGAAAATCAACAAGTTCTGTTTCAAGAATTCCCAGTTGCAGCCTGTGCTGCCGCAAGTTTATGGACTTACATACTTGAGACAATGCCAGGTGTTGATCCTACTCATATTGTAGAGATAAAAACGTTCCGTTCCGATCAGTGGATGTTCCTAGACCAATGGACTCGTCGCAACCTTGAACTGACAGAATCCCTCAGAGGGGTAGGGAAGAAGGGAACTTTACTGTCGGTTCTTGACTTGACCCAAACAGCCTTTGGTGGGAGACTTTTGAAGCATTGGATTGATAAACCGTTGCTTTTAAAGGAAGACATAGAGCAGCGACTTAACGCGGTTGATGAATTGGCCTCTGACTCTTTTCTACGTAAAGATTTGATGAAACTTCTTGCAAAGGTGTATGATCTTGAGCGTTTGATGGGGAAAGTTTCTTATGGAACTGCAAATGCCAAGGACTTATTATCATTAACTCAAACCTTATCGTTACTTCCCGAAATCCAAGCGCTGCTTATTGCGAGCTCTGCTGAGACTCTGAAAATTAAGGCCCCACAACTTGACGGCTTTGAAGACTTTGTCACAACCCTACAGGATGCGCTAAATCCCGTTCCCCCATTATCGATACGTGATGGGAATATTATTAAAACAGGGTATTCCCAAGAGGTTGACGATTTACGCAGTATATCGTCGGGGGGGAAAGAATGGGTTGCCAGGCTTGAAAGTATGGAACGAGAGCGGACTGGGATTCGTTCCTTAAAGATCGGGTATAACAAAGTTTTTGGCTATTTTATTGAGATTACCCATGCTAACGCTCACCTTATCCCTACGGATTATCAACGAAAGCAGACTCTTTCTAATGCCGAACGTTTCATTACTCCAGAACTTAAAGACTATGAACAAAAAAATTTTAGGCGCTGAAGATAAACTTAATGAACTAGAGTACCAGCGTTTTTTTAACACTTCGTGAGAGTGTCAGAAATAATACCAAGAACATCTTAAAAATTGCTCAGCTATTAGCAGAGCTTGATGTCTTTGTCAGTTTAGCTGAAGTGGCTATTCGCAATTACTACGTGCGTCCACAGTTTATGAATGACGGTCAAGTTTCTATCACCGAAGGGCGGCATCCTGTTGTTGAAGTCGTGCTAGAACCAGGAAAGTTCGTTCCTAATGATACCCTTATTTCCAAGAATCATCATTTAGCTCTGATAACAGGGCCCAATATGGCAGGAAAATCGACGTACATGCGTCAAGTGGCTTTGATAGTACTAATGGCCCATATTGGATCTTTTGTCCCTGCCAAAAAGGCTGTCATCTCTCTCGTAGATCGAATCTTTACACGAGTCGGCGCCTCGGATGATTTAGCAGCCGGCCAAAGTACGTTTATGGTAGAAATGCAAGAAGTAGCGCACATTTTGAAATACGCTACCCCAAAGAGTTTAATCATACTTGACGAAATTGGACGAGGTACAGCTACCTATGACGGATTAAGTATCGCTTGGGCCGTTGCAGAGCATCTTGTTAAACACCCCGAGTTTAACCCAAAAACTCTTTTTGCCACACATTACCATGAACTGACACAATTACAAGATGATTTTTCCGGGCTAGTCAATCTGCATGTGGGTGTGAAGGAACAGGGTGAAGATATTGTTTTTTTACACAAAATTCTCCCGGGTTGCGCCGACCGTAGTTATGGTATTCAGGTGGCGCGGCTAGCAGGTCTCCCCCAAGAGCTGCTTCAACGTGCTAAGACTTTACTTCAGGAGTTGGAATCTTCCGGACCAGTGCACGTCATACCTGCCCCAACCCAAGTCATGACTCAAGGAACACTTTTTGACGTGCCACAAATCCATCCATTATTACAAGAGATTAAGCAAATCCCCTTGGAAGACATGACTGCCCGCCAAGCGCTTCAGTATCTCTTTGACCTGCAGGAGCGCATTTAGCGAGGTTCGAGGTTCGAGGTACGAGGTACGAAGTTTGAAGTGCGAAGCACGAAGCACGAGGTTCGAGGTTCGAGGTCTGAAGTCTTGAGAACGAAATCTGAAGTCCGTGGTTTTAACCGAAAGGGGACACACCTGTTGAAGTAAATCTGTTCTAATGGAAAGGAATGTCCCCAACAAATGTGGAATAAATTCATGTTAGTGGAGAGAGTCCAAAGTTAAAGTTAAGGTTCAAGATAAAGTTAAAGTTCGTCGTAAGCTGTCGGGGTATAAAGATCGAACCTCGAACATCGTGCATCGAATCTCGATTAGGGGGGTGTAGCCATGTCTAAACATGTAGGAATTGATGTAGGGGGAACTTATACTGACGCAGTGTTGATACACAAAGGTCGTATCCAACAAACAGCCAAAGTACCTACACGGTCTGAGAATTTAGTGGATACCCTTATGGAGGCCTTTGATTCGTTAAAAATAGCTGATGAACAAGCGCTTGACCGGATCACAGTGAGTACAACTCTTGTCACGAATGCAATTCTCCAAGAACGAATTTCTCCAGTAAAATTGTTGTTGTTTTCGGGAAAAGGAATGAGATTGGATGCTCTGCCTTGGCCGGTAAGCTACCGTGAACTCGCTGGGGAAATGGATTTTCGAGGTAGAGAAATTGAAGCTCCGGACCAGAAAGAATGGGCAGAACTGCTATCGCCAGAACTAAACGAGAATCCGACCCGGGTTGCGATTGTAGGAAAGTTTTCTCACCGAAACTGTCTACACGAAGAATCACTCGCTAACTATTTAAGCGATCTCAATCCAGCCTTACGTGTTGCCCTTGGCCATCAATGGGGACAAGCTAATTTTTATCGACGAAGTTTGACTACCTATCTCAATTTAGGGGTATCCGATCTCTATCATCAATTTGCTAAACAATTACAAACCGCTGTGAGTTCACGAAAGATTCAAGCCCCGATCTATATTTTGAAAGCAGATGGTGGCTGTTTACCTCTTGCCAAAATTCGGCCGATTGAAACCATTTACTCCGGACCAGCAGCCAGCATTCTATCTGGTCTGACCCAGCTTAAAACGACCTCGTCATCAATTATTGTTGATATTGGCGGAACCACTACGGATTTGGGTCTTATTCTGGCGGGCGTTCCTTTATTAAGTTCTAAAGGAGCGCAAATAGGTCCGTTTGCAACCCTTGTCCGTTCCTTGTCAGTTCGTTCTATTCCAGCTGGGGGAGACTCCGTCGTTCGTGCTTCTGACCAAGGGTTTGTTCTGGAACGATATCGCCTTGGTCCAGCTTATTGCCTAGGCGGAAACGCACCAACGCCAACTGACGCCATGCGTTATCTTGGACTTATAGACTATGGCAGCGAACGACTTGCAGAAGAAGGACTTGCCTCTATTTTACCATCGGAACGACGAACCCCTCAGTTTCTGAAGGAACTCGCCACCGCCATTCTTGATAAAGTCGTAGAACGGATCTCTGAAGCTGTAGATTCTCTAAAACAAGAGTGGCAAGAAGAACCGGCATATAAAGTGTGGGAGGTTCTCCACCCTCATGAAAACCATGTGTTCAACACTTTAGTCACCGGCGGAGCTGCTCGAGGAATCTTAACAGCCTTAGGAAAACGTTTAAAAACTCCTGTACAGCTTGGATATCATGCGGAGATTTCCAATGCTCTCGGTGCAGCCATGGCTCGGCCTACCTTTGATTGTACACTCCATCTGGACACCCATATGAAGCAGTACCGCGTGGAAGAGACGGGGGAACAAGGGAAATGGACAGGCGCACTTCGACCTCATCGAGAAGTGGACGGTTTTTTAGATACCCTTGTCCAACAACAAGTGAAAAATTATGGAATCCAGATTGATGAAGTTGAAAAAGATCCCTTTGATTTCTTCCCTATTGTTCAAAATTATCACACCGTTGGCCAAATTGTCCATGGGGCTGCCCATCAAAGGGCTGGCGTGATCGGGAGGGTAATAGTATGAGACG
>NZ_JYNH01000176.1 GCF_000960765.1 Desulfosporosinus sp. I2
ATTAGCTTGAATATTGAGGATGCTCTTGCATTGCTCAAGAATCCATTTTTCAGATTCTTGAGCGCTCTGGGCGTTTGTCCGGATTCTCATCAAAAACCGCCCATTAATGAAAATAACATAGCCCCCAAAAATAATTGCCCCTGTCAACCAGATTAACAAAACGAGCAAGTTGGTACTAATTTTATAATTAAAGTTATCACTAAGCGTGGCAATGCCCTGTACTGGATAATTATGTCTAGTTTGAGTTGGGCCAGATTGAGAATTAGTTAATGTTTTAGCCGGAACTACTATAGCCCCCGTTTCGTTAATGGTGTTTTTTTCTGTAGAAACTTTAACATCATATGTTTTTAGAACAATATTTTCGAATGTTGGAAGAACATTCAGAATACTCAGGGGGCTTCCGGGTGCAACTGGTAATGCCAACCGTATCACCAGAAGAAACCATATATAATAATGCCAAGAAGGGGGCAACTTATCCTTAACTGCTAATTTAACCAAAAGAATTATTGGAACCATTAGGCAAGCTATCAGTGAAGAAAACAGCACCCAATTAAATACAGCAAACATGAAGTTCAAAATATCACCGTTCCTTATTCTTGCTGCCATCCAGAATGTGCTTGAGTTCGTCAATTTCAACATCTGACAACTCTTCATCTTCCAGAATGTTCATCAACAGTAGATTAAGTGAACCATCATAGACTTTTTTAAGAAAAAAGTTTCGTTCTTCTCTTCTGCACCCTTGTTGAGACAAAAGAGGTCTACAAACATTCGGGGATGAACCTTTATCAATTGTTATAGCTTTTTTGTTGACTAACCTGTTAATGAGTGTATAAATAGTGGTTGGACCCCAACCAGTCCTCAATCGCAAAATCTCGACTATTTCACTTGATGTAATGGGGGCCTTTTCCCACAATATTCTCATAACCTGCCACTCAGCATCTGAAATTTTTGAAGTTTTATTCATTTTCGCCATCCTCTACAAATGTAGAATATAAGTACATTCTACATTTGTAGAATACGATTGTCAAGACTGATGGGATTTTTTCAGTTGGATCCTTTTGAGGCTAGTTCCTTTTTCTTTTTGGTTATAGTACCTCAAATATTAATGGTCAGTTTGCAAGCGCCTAGTCGTCGCAGAGCACATGTCATTTAAATGGAAGGCAACAATATTTCTACCCGAACCCCTCGCTCCCTCCGATTCACAGTAGAAATCCTCCCCCCGTGTTGATCAAGGTTACGGTGGACAACGGATAATCCTAATCCAGTCCCTTTCTCTTTCAGCGTAAAAAAAGGATCATATATATAGGGCTAGATCCTTTAGATGCACTTTCCTATATCTAACTTACACCAATGCCATCTGAATAAATCTAAACTGTATAAAGATGAAGACAACGATCAAAGTGGCTCTTATACTAACGGATGAAATTATCCATGATGGCTTTGGTTATCCCCAGATACACTAGCCCAGCGTAATTTCAATAAACCAAGCAACCGTTGGTTGCCTTATGATAAAAACAAGGAAACGTCTGACCTACAGGATTGCCGGGGTCAGTCGTTCCCTTAAATAATGATCTTAGATAAGTTTTTTGGTATTGAAAGGGGCCTGTCTACCCATGAGAATTTTACTAGTCGATGATGAAAAAAAAATCACGACCGTGCTCAAAGCCTATCTTCAACAAGAAGGATTTCAGGTAAGTACAGCCATTAACGGACTAATCGCTTTAACCATGTTTAAAGAAAACCCCTTTGACTTGCTCATTCTTGATTTAATGCTCCCTGGCATGTCTGGGACAGAAATATGCCGCGAGATTCGCAAAATCTCCTCTGTTCCTATTATCATGCTCACCGCTAAAGTCGAAGAAGATGACCGCATCCAAGGATTAAGTATTGGTGCCGATGATTACATTACGAAACCCTTTAGCCCACGAGAAGTGGTTGCCCGTGTTCGGGCCGTTCTACGACGGACTAATAACGAAACTGCACCCCTTGCTGACGTAATTTCCTATGATAATGGCCTCACCATCGATAACATCCAGCATGAAATCCGGCTTAACGATCAGGAAATCTTGTTAACTCCAACTGAGTTTAAGATTCTGGGAGCCTTAGCGAAACACCCTGGACGGGTGTTATCACGAGGTCAGTTGGTGGAAATTGTTCAAGGGCATGACTTTGACGGAGATGACCGCGTGATTGATGCTCATATTAAGAAGATTCGGCAAAAGCTCGAAACAACTCCCAGCGACCCACATATTATGTTGACCGTATACGGTATCGGTTACAAGTTCAATCCAAGTGCGGGGGGATAAGAATGCGCACTAAATTGTTTCTCTCCACCCTGATCATTGCGATAATTACTCTAACCTTCAGCATGCTTTCCGTGAAATTCGTCTTCAAGCAACAGTTTAGTGTTTATTTAACCCAGGCGAATGAAACAATCTTAGAACAGTTACCCTCTCGTCTGAGTGCCCTTTATCAGACTAAGGGTACCTGGGATCCTACGGCTTTGGGCGAAGTTACTCACTCCCTCCCAATGGGGACCGTTGTTACTCTGACTGATCCAAACGGTAAGCTTATAGCTACGTTAACCAACACCATGGAAGATATGATGCATGGACAAGGCCAAATGGACATGAGTATGAGTATGGGTATGAGTATGTCCTCCTATTCCGCTACAAGTTGGAAAACAAAAACCTTTACGGTGTCTGGACCCCTCGGGACATTGGCCACTGCAGAGGTCCGTTACCCTGCAACCGCACAGATTCTCAATCCCCAAGATGTCCGCTTCCAATCCGCAGTCTTTCGCTCACTACTCTTCGCCGGAGGATTGGCGTTGCTATTTGGGATTATTCTCAGTTACTTTACAAGCCGCCAACTCGTCGCCCCGCTCAGACGATTAATGCAAGCATCCAATCGAATTGGACATGGGCACCTAGACGAACGTGTTTCCAACCGCTCCAAAGACGAGGTAGGGCAACTGGCGAACGCATTTAATGCGATGGCCGATAATTTGAATCGCCAAGAAACCCTCCGCAAACAGTTTACCGCCGATATCGCCCACGAACTGCGCACTCCCTTGACCTCGATCAAAAGTTATATAGAAGCCTTTCAAGACGGCGTCCTTCCTGCAGATCAGGAAAACCTCTCCTCTATTCATGAGGAGATAGACCGTCTAGTTGACTTGTCCAGCGATCTAAAAGACTTAAATGTAGCAGAAATCGGCGCTTTACAGCTAAACCTTGAACCTGTGGACTTAAAGCCACTTCTAGAAAGAATTATTCGCAGCCTTAACCCCCTCATCCAAGAAAAAGAACTAACTCTAACTTGGCATGCCCCGCAGGAACCTGTGACTATGTCCGGGGACGAGCGCCTTCTGACCCGACTCTTCTACAATCTGGTGCATAATGCCTATCGGTACTCCAACTCAGGCGGCCAGATTACTGTTGCCCTTACAAAAACACCAGATTTTACGGAAATTAAAGTTAAAAACACAGGTATGGGCATCTCGGAAGACGATCTTCCTTTAATATTCGAGCGTTTTTACCGTGCTGACAAATCCCGGACCCGTGAGACAGGGGGAACTGGAATTGGTCTGGCGCTGGTCCGCCAGATTACGGACCTCCATCAAGGCACGATTACCGTACAGAGTAAAGTCGGGCATGAGACTGAATTCATCATTCGACTTCCAAACGAGATAAAAGTGGCTGAGGATTAAATCCTCGGCCACTTTTATAATTTATCTGCGCTCTAAATCCTTTTTCCGGCTTTGATACTCGACCGAATCTATCTCCCCACGCGCATACCGTTCACGCAGGATGTCCATTCCACTATGCTCACCTATCGTTCCCGTATGAACCTGCGAAGCACTGCGACGAAATATATAGATACCCAGTAGAATAATCCCAATCCCTAAGATGAGCGGCATAACCATACCCATCCACCCATATCCACCGCTTCCATAACCACCGTATCCCCATCCACCCATCATATTACCCCAACCGCCCATCATATGAATTCCTCCTTTAAACTGATTTTCAATAAATACAGACTTAGATTTTGACTTTCATCCATAAAGCAACCGCTATGTTATCCCTTTTTAATGGATATTAGCTTCTTTTGCCCCGACAGCTCTTGTTTCCGATTAAGGTATTCCTCTCTATCAATCTCACCACTTGCATAGCGTTCAGCCAATATATCTTGTGCAGTATGCGTATGAGATTGATGGTTCATACAGCATGATGCGCTAGAATTTGATGAATTAAACAAGTAATAAGCTACGATGACTAATAGGATCAAACCAAACATCATTTTAGATCTCCCCTTTCACTCCCGTTCATCATAGTACCTCGCGAACCCATCATACCATTTCCGTTGGTCATCATATTCCCGCCAGAATTAGTCATGAATTGGTTCATTTTATTAAGGTTTTCTTGCCCCAAAAGGGCCTTAACATTGGGATCTGAATTCATAAGATCTTGCATCGCCTTAACATCCCCGGTTTGCATAGCGTTCTGCATACCCGCTGAATTATGGAGATTTTGCATAGCAGTCGAATTCATCAAGGTTTGATGCTGCTCCGGTGAAAAGGTTTTTTGCATAAATCCCTGCATTTGACCGAACCATCCGTTACCTTGTTGCTGGTCTGTTCCGGCCAATGCCGGTAAAGCCATGAGCCCGACAGCCAACGTTGCGGTTCCTAAGATGACGGTTATTTTTTTACTGAGTTTCTTCATTTTTATGTTCCTCCCCTTAATTTTCATTTTTTAGCTTTACGACGTTTGATTTGCTGTTCTTCTATGTCCTTAGTGTAACTCTCGGATACGATTATCTCATGAAAAAGTTGTGAATTTCTCATGAAGAAAGACGCCTGATTAATGAACTCCAGAGCGAAAATAACAAGGCTCAGAACTCTCAAATGTTCTGAGCCTTGTTATTTTCGCTTTTATCTTGAAGACGCCCAATGATTTTGACAGCCTCCTCGTTCCAACATGACATTGATCACATATTTTTTGCAGTTTCCTTAAATTACTAATATATAATTTCTAAAAAGATAGATACTAGAAAGGAAATTTAAGAAAGGAAGGAGGTTGGTTTAATGCCTATTGCTACCAATGCCACAGCTTCGATGCAAGCTTGTATTGATGCATGCAATGCCTGTATGCAGGCATGTGAAGAATGTTATACTGCTTGCCTAAATGAACCAGATGTTCAAGCCAGAATGCATTGTATTCAGCTACTTCGTGATTGTGCTGATATGTGTTCCATATCTTCACAGTATATGGCTAGAAATAGTGAGTTTGCTAATCAGATATGTAATATCTGTGCAACAGTCTGTGATGCTTGTGCTACTGAATGTGCAATGTTCAAGGATACTCACTGCCAGAAATGTGCTGATATGTGCCGTAAGTGTGCGGATGAGTGCCGTAAAATGGCCGGAAAAGCCTTAGCTGCGAAATAAATTACTCTAACCAAGAAGGAGGCCATGGGTGCCTTCTTCTTTTATTGCATTCTAAAATGCCCAAACAGTGTTGAAATTACTTCAATCTTATTTATAGCTAAGTCAAACTCTATTGTTACTATAAGATCGAAGTGCGAGTATGATAGATTGTACGGTAGATACGTCCAGTCGAATTATTGCCTTGGAAGATGACAATCAACTTTATTTTACAGAGTTTTGGGAAATTACTTTGTAGTGGGATCAAGGGGTTCTCTCTAAGATTTAGGCCCAGTGAGGCAGAGAAACAACATTACTTCGCTTACTTTGTTCTCCGCCTATTTAGTTTCTATTGCTTAAAATTAAGGCTCAATTAAAATCAAAGAATGAATCATGCCCCTTATGATTGCTGTTAATATATTTGCGATTTCCTTTTTATTAGTTTATTGTTTACCCATTTCAAGGGGGACCATTATGGAATTAAACAATTATGACGTTATTTAATACAATCTAAAAACCAGATTCTCAGTACTTAATGAGAGTTGGGTTAATCTTCTCTACATTGCAAACGCTCGACATTCCATAGCACAGTGCAAACAGATGTTGGCACATTTCTGAGATTCCTTGTCGGTGAAACGCGCACATTCATTTCCACATGCTTCACATATACTCGCGCAAAGGCCTGCTATTGATTTACTATAAGAGCTATGGCGAGCAAGGTATTTAGCAGTCACTGTACAGATATCTGCACAATCTCGTAGTAGTTGTAATTGTCTATGCCTTAGGTGAAGATCTTGGGAATGCATTAGGAGATGAGAAATCATGTGTTCACACATTACTTCACAATCTTGAACAGTATTTGTAATATTAGTAGGGTGCATTTGATGTGTATTCATAGGAACCATCCTTTCACACTTCTCTGATTAGATTATGGTTTTTACTAAAACTTGTGTTTGTACAGTCAGTGCTTTTAGACGTTTTCCGACCTTAAAGAACATTCTCGATAACTTTCCTGTAAACGCGATGAAAAGTAACATTCCTCCCACAAACGAGGGAGGAATATTGTAGATTAGATTTTGATGTTTATGGGACATAAATTTCATCATCAGTAAATGCCCTAATGCCAATGTTCTTGCCCTTCCGGACAACTCACTGCAGGGTGTGTAAAAAGCGGAATACTCGCATGTTCCTCTAACTCATTATAGTCCGTACTTAAAATATTCGCTATTAACTCGTGATCATGGAGTAGGTTGATTAAGATGAGCTCATCTTTGGTCTGTGAAGTTCGGGCATTGGTGAGAATACTGAGAGACCGAGAAACGGGAGCATCTTGAATTTTTAATATCTTAAATACTTTTCGGTCGCATTCTTTGCTGACAGTCAACGAAGAGATAATGGTAATTCCAAGTCCAGCTGCAACCACTTGTTTGATCGCCTGAGTACTTCCTAGCTCCATCGTTACATTTAATTGATCTGGATCAAGTCCTCTCTCTTTTAGGGCTATTTCCATCACCTTGCGAGTCCCAGAACCATCCTCTCTTGTCACCAGACGTTCATGTGGGAGTTCAGCTAGTGTAATGCTTTTCCTTGATGCCCAGGGGTGGGAATAGGGAAGCACGACTACCAACTCATCTTCCCAAAAACTCTCTACAGTAAGGTCCTTATGCTGGGAAGCTGGCCCCTCGATCAGGCCAATATGAAATTTTTTCTCTAGAACAGCTTGAGTAATTGACTCCGTATTCGCGACCTTCACTTTGAAGTCCACGCCTGGGTGGGTCTTAAACAATAGCGCCAAAATATTGGGAAGAATATATTCTCCAATTGTTAAACTCGTACCGAGGCATATTACCCTTCCCTGATCTTTTGCCAGAGCGCTTATCTCCTCTTTAAAACTCGCAAGAATGTTCAAGATAGTCCGAACACATCCATAGAAAATTTTACCCTCTTTAGTCAGAGTAACCCCTTTATTGCTGCGATCGAAAAAACAGGCGCCATATTCATATTCCAGATCCTTAATCTGCAAACTAACACTGGGTTGACTCATGTGGAGATTCTTAGCTGATAACGTAATATTATTAGTTTCTGCCACGTCTTTGAACACAAGAAAGCGCTGCTCCATGATGATGCATCTCCCTTCCAATATTTTCAAAGTTATCTTTAAATCTTACTACAGTTGTGTGTTTAGTACTGCCCCCAACATCAACCATCCATTAGCGCTAATCATTTTTAATAAGCTTTTTTTCAATCGAATCACATAATTCATTAAACAATATACCATCTTCAATTTTCATGTTCACTTTACGTAAATATTTTAAAAACTCAATAGGAATGCTTTCTTTCGAATTAACCTCATTTGCTACTATAAACTCATTTATTACAATTGTAATTGTCTCTATATCTTCCCTACTTACTATTTGCATGTTTTGCCTCGGTTCTTTTAAAATTAGGCTTAGTTAAAGAGTGTTGTTGATTTATACAAAGTTATGTCCAAGCCATGTCGTACAATAGAGTTATAAACCACCATTTAAGGAGGACTCTATTATGGAAGGAACACTCTTTGGCTCGATTATTGAACTTATTATGCGTCTGGGCTATGACGAAAAAGAAAAGCTTATCCTTACTGTTCAAAATATAATGAGCAATTCAACTGAAGGTAATGCTAAGTTAATTGGCGAACTACGAGAGAAGAAGTATAGCAAAGGTTTCAGTTGCCCTCATTGTGGCGGCACTCATGTTGTTCGATACGGCAAGTTCAAAGGTCGCCAGCGGTATAAATGTAAGGACTGCATAAAGACGTTCAGCGATTTAACAGATACTCCATTGGCAAGAACTCGTTACCCTGACAAATGGATTCGGTTCATAGATTGTATGCTCCAAGGGCTTCCTCTCCGCCAATCAGCAAAGATTGTAGGCGTTACTCATGTGACCCTATTCTATTGGAGGCACAAACTGTTAAGCTCTCTTCGTCAGATGGATATATCCTCATTTAATGGTATTTTAGAAGCTGATGAAACCTACTTTCTTTACTCAGAGAAAGGAAAACGTGGAATCACTTATCGCAAGCCCAAGAAACGTGGCGGTGTCGCCAAATTTAGAGGCATTAGCAGAGAACAGGTTTGTGTTCTTGTCGCCCGTGACCGTGAAAAAAAGCACAGTTTCTAAGGTATCTTGCCAAGGGCGTATCTCTATAAAACAAGTGAATAAGCTCATTGGCTCAAAGGTTTCAGAATCCAATATTCTCTGCTCGGATGCATGGAAGTCTTATTCAATGTTCGCTCGGCAGAAGGGCTTAGACCATTACAGCATAAAGTCTACTGAAGCACATGTTAAAAAGGGCATCTACCATATTCAGAACGTAAATAACTATCATAAGCGTCTTAAAGATTGGTTGGCACATTTTAATGGGGTTGCCAGTAAGTATCTAGATAATTACTTGGCATGGTTTCGTTTTTTGGATTCCAAAGGCTTTGAAAAGACTAAAGAAAATCTTAAAGACATGCTTTATACTTCCTGTCTTTATCAAATGCGGGAAAC
>NZ_JYNH01000177.1 GCF_000960765.1 Desulfosporosinus sp. I2
CTTCATATAAAAATTTGAAATTGTCATCACGCAGTATGGGTAAAAATACTTCGTAGGGTATCCTGAAAAACGCACAGGTATAATTACTGGCTCCGACCCACCTGCCCTCATTGCCACTAAAATTCAAACCTCTGGCAAATTTCGTATAGTTTGAGCAATCATGAACTGCTAAATCCCAGCTTTCTTCAACGGCTATTTTCATGAATTTCAGAGTTAATTCCCTACTCCAAATCGGAGATATATAGCCATGTCTGGAAATATACATGTTTTCCCCGTAATAATTGTCTATGTTATTGGCATTTAAGTGCAATTCTGCACAATTGATAAAATCGAGTTTTGTCTCTAAGATCGCTTGCTTCTTATTGAAAAAAGTTTCGAAGAACTCAGGAGTCATTGGCGTTTCAATACCTACATTTTCAATGTATTTTTTCGCTATTGCATAATTTTAATCACTTTGTCCGAACAATTTGAGGCACCCAGGTTGAAACGCAACTCGTCAAGACCGGCTTCACCTAAAGCTTTCAACGTCTCTTCCGTAGCTAAAGTGCCATTTGTATAGAGATGTTGATGAATCCCTGCATCACTGAATTTCTTTATAACCGGATAGTATTTTTCAATTTCCATGAATGGCTCTAAATAAACGTAGGAAATGCCCGTGGGCTTCTGTTGGATGGAAAGAAGTAAATCAATGTCCTTCTCATAAAATTTTGTGTCTCCTATTTCCCACATGCCTTCGCCAACCGGAGCAATATCATCCAGTTCTCCATAATGATAGCAGAACTTACACTCTAAGTTACATTTGTTCGTTTTCCTGATTGCACTCAAACCGGTTCCCAACAGACAAGAACGACATCCTTTGGGGAATTTGCTTTCATTTCCCACAAAAAAAGTTCTATTCTCCAAAGTTTTCAAGCCTCTAATTTCCGACATTAACATATCATTTCTATGATCGATCGCAGCCTCAATTTGTGCAAAGGTAGCGTAAATGATTTCTTGTTGTTTTGTCATAACTTCCTCATCCTCTGGCAATATTGAAAAGAATTCAAACCAAAACAACGCATCTTTCTTTGAAATTTTCATACATGTCCTCCTATAATTAATTCTACTAAAGATTCGATTCCTATCTTCCTGCTATGCTTTTTCACATAGTCTTCTTCAAAAGACATACGCACTCCACATGACCTGCCTCTGAGATATAAATTTTCCCTAAAACTATGATGGCATAAGATCAAAACCTCTAAAACCTCCAGATATCTCTCAACTTACGCTTTAACTCTTTTAATGAATAATCATTCTTTGGAGCATAGTTCTTAATTAGTCGAGTAGCCTTTTAAAAAAATATTACTTGCATCTTGTTTCCTTATATTTATTTTTCGTTTTTTTGTCGGAAAATTATACATGGGCAAAGAAAACCAGCTCCTTTGGTCCTATCTTTGCCCATACTTATAAAAGATAACCTATTAATATGTTATACAATCTGTTTAAGTTTTTTGACTAAAGCCCTAAGAGCATAATCTTCTCTTGCGTTGTAATCGATATCTACAATTATACAGTTTTATACCTGATTGGCGCCTAAATATTATCATTTAACCAGCAGCATCCTTTAGTAGCCAGACTTTTACCACCTCAAATTTCATCTTCCAAAGAGGCTTCTGTGATATACTTTATCTCTTACGCCGAATGGCCTCTAGGGATTCTTTTCCGGTAAATTGGGAAAACCTTATCCAAAAACAGCCGGATAATAAGTAACCCAACCTCCGCATAAATTCCTAACATTGGTAAATCCGTGTTGAGCCAAGATTCGATAAGCAACGTAGCCTCGCAGCCCAATCTCGCAGTAAACTACGATTTCCTTATCTTTGGGAAGTTCCGATAATTTACTGCGCAGCTCATTGACAGGAATATGCAGCGAGCCGGGGATAAATTTAGCTCTTCGTTCTTCTTCGTCCCGAACATCAATGATGCATATATCTTTCGCTTTAAGTTTACTAAGTTCCTGCCAATGAATCATGCGAACATCACCATTAATGATGTTTTCCGCCACATAGCCGGCCATGTTCACAGGATCTTTAGCCGATGAAAAGGGCGGGGCGTAGGCCAGTTCGAGTTCCTGCAAATCATAAATAGTCCCTTGGTTACGGATTACCCCGGCAATGTCATCGATCCGTTTATCGACACCCTGAGCTCCGACAGCCTGGGCACCCAGGACTCGGCCATTATTTTTATCAAAGACAAGTTTTATGGATAATCTTGTTGCTCCAGGATAATACCCGGCGTGGGAATTGGAGTGAGTAAACAAGACTTCATGAGGAATTCCTAATTTCTTAAGCATTTTTTCATTCGCTCCGGTGGACGCCGCAGCTAAATCAAAAACCTTGGCAATAGCAATGCCTTGAGTTCCCTCATATTTCTTGTCCCGACCGGCGATAATGTCGGCCACAATGCGGCCCTGTTTATTGGCAGGCCCGGCAAGCGGTAGGAGCGCAGCTTGTCCTGTTACTAAGTGTTTTACTTCAATGACATCGCCAACAGCGTAAATATTAGGGTCTGAAGTCTGGAGCCGTTCATTGACTTTGATGCCGCCTAACTCTCCGATGGTTAGCCCGGCTTCCTTTGCTAATTTAATTTCCGGTTTGACACCAATAGCCAAGATCGTTAAATCAGCTTGTACTTCCTGGCCGCTTTGGAGTGTAATAAGAGCTCCATTTTCCTTTTTCGCAAAGGATTTTACCCCATCTTCCAAAATGAGGTTGATTCCTTTATTGAAAATGTGCTCATGAAGAATTGCAGCCATTTCATAATCCAAAGGAGCCATGACCTGATTGCTCATTTCAATAATCGTTGTATCTACTCCTCTGGCATGGAGATTTTCGGCCATTTCCAGGCCGATAAAGCCTCCTCCGACGACTGCTGCTGTTTGAGGTTTCTGCTCATCGATAAATTTCTTAATCTGATCAATATCTGTAACATTACGCACAACAAGAGCAGCGATGTCATTGATCCCGGGAATCGGCGGACGAAGCGGAGCCGCCCCGGGAGAAAGGATCAATTGATCATAGGATTCTCGATAAACCTTGCCACTCTGTTCTTGGACTTCGACGGCTTTTTCCTCAGGAAAAATACGGGTAACCTCACTAAAGATTCTTACATCAATACGAAAGCGATTTCTCATAGCTTCTGGCTTTGAGACCAAAAGAGCTTCCCGCTCATTAATAACTCCACTAACATAATACGGTAAGCCGCAGTTAGCGTATGAAATATGTTCTCCCCGCTCAAAGATAATGATTTCTGCCTCTTCATCCAAACGGCGCAAGCGTGCTGCAGCACTGGCTCCCCCTGCGACTCCACCAACAATGAGTACCTTTTTGCTCATCACAACTTCTCCTTTAGCAAATAGAATTATCCTTTAGTTTACAAGTTTATGAAAATTGTAACATGATTAATTGGCATTCACAACAAGCATGTTATCTTCTCTTTATAATTCAATTACTCCTCCATTTTTTATATCTGCGAATATCTAAATGTCCATCCTTTTGTTATCTTCCTCCAATCTTACCTATATGTGGGCTGGTTGCATATTTTACAATCTCTTGTTTTTAACATAAGTGAATATTTGATACAGATTGCCCGTGATAATGGTGGTACTGTCATACCTTGTATTCCTTTGCATGGTTTGCCCATTCACGAATCAGAATCGCCGCCATTAAATCATGGACGTTTTCAAAGTCCTCGGATTTAACACTGCTGAATCCCTCTTCATTCAGTGTTTGATATGCGTAAGCCAGCATATAATAAACATTTTTCATCCTAATCATGTAATAGCACCACGTAATTTTTGAGACCAGTGTTCCACCTTCGACGGCTCGTCAAACCAGTATTCTTTTATCAGCGGTATAAGTTCGTATTCCACTAAATCTGACAGCCACGCATCATCAATAACATCCCCAGTACAAAAATAGCTATGGCCAACACAGAAACCACTACCAAGTGATGCATCGCTCGATATGACACGGTTCATCGCATCAACAATTCCTACCAAACTATCTAAATTTTTATTCGCTACTGTCGCCTGATAGCGTTTAAAACCTGCACTTCCGAAAGCCGGTTCAAATTCAAAAAAGGCAAAGCGACGGCGAAGTGCATAGTCAATCATTGCAAGACTGCGATCCGCAGTATTCATCATGCCGATAATATAGACATTTTCCGGGACAGAAAATTGCTCGTCTGAATATAGCAGACGTACTTCCTTGCCTCGTTTATCATTCTCAATCAACATTAATAACTCTCCGAAAATCCTACTGAGGTTTCCTCGGTTAATTTCATCGATGATGAAAAAATATTCTCGATCATCTGGTTCAGCTTCTTTGCAAAAATCGTAGAACGGGCCCTTTGTTAAAGAGAAACCACTTTCTGTTGGGCGATATCCCATAATAAAATCTTCATAGCTATAGCTCTGGTGGAACTGAATAACCATAACTCTGCTGGTATCCTTTTCACCCATGGTGGAATAGGCTAATCTCTCTGCTGCATAGGTTTTGCCAACGCCCGGTGCGCCCTGCAGAATAATATTCTTCTTTTTTATAAGGAGATTTTTCAAGGTATTATAACGCTCCTCGGTCATGAATACCTCTGACAAAAAGTCCTCTGCAGTGTAATTATCAAACTGAGACACAGCTTCGTCGTCAGAGATGAGTACATCATCTGTTGACGCAGCGAACATATTTTGATGGAATTCGTCAATCACAATATAATCGTAGAAATCAGGCGAAGTAACCTCTGTTAAATCCTTAGAGTTAAAGGATTGGATCGAGACAAATAAATCGTCAAAACTATCAGGCTTTACGCCTCCGACCATCATGGAGCCAAAGTTGAGATCTTTGAGTATCCCACGAAAGCAAGACATGCTCTGACTTAATATTTCCTTTCGGTGAGCGACAAAGAGCAGTTTGTGCGTTCTATTCGGATTTGCCCTGCAAAAGTCTCGGTAATCAAAGGCTGCAATGACTGTCTTACCGGTACCCGTTGCTGCAACGACTAAGTTTTTAAATGAGTGATGGACTTCTCGTTCTGCTTTCAATTTATCCAGAATTTCTTGCTGATAATAGTAAGGCTTAAGATCAAAGTGAAACGCTAAGTCATTTGCTTCATCCTGACTGCTTCTTCGCTCGGACCTCAAGGCCTTTCTCAAACGCTCGGAATCAAGGGCTGCAATAAAGGGTGTAAACTCAGGATTATTCCAATACCCTTCAAAGGTGGCCCGGATTTTCTCCAGAATATCCCCTGAGTCATATTGGGATAGCTTAATATTCCATTCCAATCCGCTCGTCATGGCTGACTCAGAGATATTCGACGATCCGATATAAACCGTACTGAAGCCTGTATCTCTCCAAAAGACATAGGTTTTGGCATGAAGGCGAGTCCGTTCAGTATCATAGGAAATATGTATTCTGTATTAGTCAGTTTACTGAGTTGTTCGACTGCTTTATAATCCGTGGCTCCCAGATAGGAAGTGGTGATAACCCGTAATTTGCCGCCACCCATTGTAAACTGAGTCAGCTCATTGATGATTAACCGTAAGCCACTCCACTTGATAAACGATACGAGAAAATCGATTCTGTCGCTGCTTAAGATTTCCTTTTTAAGTTCGGAGATCATGCTCGGCTCATGGACCGCCCCAGTAAAGAGGGAGTTCTCTGAAATAGACGTCTCTGGCCTCACAGTCTTTTCAGAGCCGAGCATAGCTCTTGGTCTGCTTGCTTTCTTGTCCACAAGAGACAGTAATATCTGGGCATCCTGACGAATTAGGAAACTCTCAACTCGTTTTAAGGTCTCCTCATCCTTCTTGAAACTGAAGCTTTCTTTTCGAATACACTCTGCTATGTACTGCAAAATACCATTACATAAGTTCACCCTGTCTCTAACGACAGCATCCCCATCTTCGATATAATCAAAAATCTCGCGCAGAATTTTAGTGAGGTAATCCGCCAGAATCTTAGAAGACTCAGCCGAATCCAGCGGCTGAGTATCTTTTAGGACAAGTTGTTGATCCACCTTATTCAGGTTTTCGTTGATGATTCTGTTAATGATTTGCTCATATAGGCCATAGATGATTTCAGACATGTTACACCTCTAAACTCGGGACTGGGTTTGCTTTTCATAGGTGAAATATTATAAGTCTGATTGGCTCCCTTCTAGTTGAAGAATACGACAAAATTTTGGGCAAAGGATATGCTCTTAAGTCTGTAAGTCGCGTCTAGCACTTCAGCGACAGGAATCATCGAAAAACGGATTCCAAGGGTATCGTGAGATCTAAGAATAATTTCACTGGTATCTCATCCGGTACTGAGTAGACCGCAGGTTTCCCATATTGGCCGTTTTCAAGTATAAATACCATGATTGTTTCATCTAATGGGTAGACAACCCAATACTCTTTAACCCCAGAACTTTCATAGAGGGATAGCTTTACTCCCATGTCTTTTTTAAACGTTGAGGGGGAAAGTATTTCGATAATCATGTCCGGTGCTCCTAAACACCCGCGATTATCAATTTTCTCGGGATCACACACCACTGAAATATCCGGTTGAACGACGTTATCAATCCTTGAATCCGGCATTTCAGCTCCGGCTAAACGGACATCGAACGGGGCCATATAAGCTCTACATCTATTTCCTTTGAGCCAGTTTGCCAATAAGCGAAACAATTCTCCTAATATTTCTTGATGTTTTGGTGTAGGCGCAGGAGTCATATTATAGGGAACTCCGTCAATCAGTTCCCAGCGCTCGTCTTCCGGCCAAGTTAAATAGTCCGCATAGCTGTAATAGGCTGACGACTCTTTAGGGGTAGGTGACATATAACCACCTCCTTTTTTCCATATTATAACACGATCCGAGCAAGTATATCACCAGTAAAGAAGCCTAGAAGAGTTGAAAGAAAAAGTAAAGAGTCTTGGATATTGGCAACTCTTAGCTTACTTTTCCTCAGCCAAGCTTCCATGCTATATTTAAATTGATTAACTCAAGCGCAAATTTTGATTTTTTTGTTAAGGAGGATATTCAATGACCAAGCTGCTTGATTTTCCTAATGGTCGGCTACAAAGTGATTTTTTGCTTAACGAAACCGACAAAGGGTTTAAGACCGTACTTAATGAGCATCCTGAAATCAAGACTCTCTGGGAGCGTAGGCATCTTTACCCTGAAACTTTGACGATTAACGGGGTAAATCCTGTGCTTCATGTTATGATAGAAGGCATTATCGAAAACCAATTACAAGACCAAACAGGTGTACAGGAAATCTATGCCAAATTGCAGAAAGAAGAAAATCTAACTCCCCATGCCGCTCGAGCTTGTATCGCTAACGTCTTCCTGCAGGATTTTTTTCACAGTTTTATCCGAGCATAAACCCTTCGATCAGGAATCGTTTGTTCGTCGTCTAAGTTTAATTGGCACAGATGTCAGCAGCCCTGCCTTTAAAGTTTTCCAAGCAAGCTCAAAGGTAAACTCAAAACGCTGTATTACCCCATCTCTTAATAGATCATCGGTTCCATTATATTTGGCGATCCCTTCTTTTAGTCTGGAAAGTGCATTCTTGAAATTATTGACTTTTATGTTTGGTTCGCTCATATAGAAGTACACCTTCCTTTTTGATATTCTCCAGGTACCAGATTCCCATTCACAGCACGTTATCCCGGAAAAAAAATTGTGACTATTTTCTCACAAGGAAACGACAATAAAGATGCTTTTCAAACTGCTATCCAATCCATCAATACAGCTTCACCAGGTTCGGTTGGGAACTAATTGACAGCTTACTATGTTCAGGTACAAGTTCCCCTGACTTCAAAATATCGGATCAATTATTAAAACAGGCCTTTGCATCCGGCGCGTCACTTTGTAAATAGAATTACTATTGATGAAAATAAGCCATGAGGTTCACTACCTGAACTTCATGGCTTTAGGTATTGTATGTGAACTCTGTAAATCAGTTCCTTTGCTTCTCCCTACCAGTCAATTCTTATTCAAAAACGGACGGCGATGATTTTCATCAAACCATCGCCGTGAACAGGGAAGAGTTAAAAATCCCACCATGGTGAAGGAGGAGTGTATAGGTCTGAATTTAAGAGGAGAGTTTCACCAATCTTAGGCGCTATCAGGTTAACATCTGCCTTTTTTGCTTCTTTGGCTGCTCGCACTATAGGTTCATTCCAGCCATGAAAGGCTAATGTAAATCCTCCCCAGTGCATTAACATCATAGTTTTACCCTTTATATCTAGATGAGCCTGAACAGCTTGTTCTGGTGTCATATGGACCCAAGACCATCGTCGATCATATTGACCGCCTTCAAGTAAGGTAATATCAAAAGATCCATATTTTTTCCCAACTTCCTTAAAATGTTCATCATATCCACCATCTCCGCTGGTATAAAAACGTGTATGCTTTCCAAGAATGACCCAACCGCCCCACAAGGTGGAATCTCGATTAAAAATCCCCCTGCCGGAGAAGTGTTTGGCTGGAGTCAAGGCAACGGTCAAACCTTGGAATTCCGCTTCATTCCACCAATTAAGCTCTGTAATTTTATCCTTTGCAATTCCCCATCGGATCAAATGTGCACTTACTCCAAGAGGAACGAAGAAATGACCAACCTTGTTCTTTAGCTTTAGAATAGATGGATAATCTAAGTGGTCGTAACGGTCATGTGTAATAAACACTGCGTTAATAGGGGGTCATTTCATCAATAATATCCTTCATATCTTCACTATATTTATAGCGTTTATTCCCTGCAAAGGAAACCGGTGAGGCAATAGATCCCAGCATAGGGTCTATCAGCAGCTTTTTATTATCGATACTTAGTAAAAAACGCAGAATGCCCCAGCCAAGTGATACTATTCCCTTCACTTTTAATTTTGTTCCAATCAATCTTGGTAACAGGAATTGGACCAGC
>NZ_JYNH01000178.1 GCF_000960765.1 Desulfosporosinus sp. I2
GTCAACTCCCGTTATTACTTGCTTACCTGCAACACCTATTAGTCAAGTTGCGAGAACTTTTTCACAGCAACATATTAGCACGATCGCTATTATAGGAACAACTGGAAAACTATTGGGTTTAGTGAGTGAAAGAGATTTGATTAATAAAGTTCTTGCTTTAGATTGTAATCCCACAGCAGTATATGCCTCAGATATTATGGATAAGACTCCCTCAACTTTACCAGCGGATGCATTTTTTTATGAGGCCTTATTAACGATGATAAAACGCCACGACAAGTATATTTTAGTCGTTGAGAACGGATTTCCTCTTGGGGTCATCACTATGGGGGATCTTACCCGATTACGAAGAACCAGTACTCTAAGCATTGTTAGCAGAATTGAATCCGCTGAAACCACTACTGAACTCAGTTATGCAGCTAAGCTTATCCAGAAAGTTACTGTTAATATGGTGTCTGAGAAGGCTCCTGCTAATGAGATCTGCGAGGTTGTTTCAGAACTCAATGACCTTATTACCCGTCGCCTCTTAGTTTTAGCCGAAGAAGCGCTCGACAAACGCGGTCTGGGTCTGCCACCACTCGATTACTGCTGGTTAACCTTGGGAAGCGGTGGGCGTAAAGAACAGACTCTTTCTTCTGATCAAGACAATGCCCTTATCTATGCCCAGCCAACACAAGATCAAGAACAACAAGTCCAAGAATATTTCCTCACACTAGCAAATTTTGTCGTTAATGGCCTTGAAGAAGCTGGTTTTCCCAAGTGCCAACATAACATCATGGCTAATAACCCAGTTTGGTGTCAATCTTTACAAGGTTGGAAAAACTCTGGCAATAGCTGGATTTTCGCCCCTACAACAGAGTCGTTTCGCAAATTTACAATTTTTCTGGATTTTCGTGCGGTTTATGGTCAGGAAAAACTGGCCCAGGAATTAAGAGATTTTGCACATCATCTATTCCGCTTAGCCCCATCGATTCTTCACCATATGGCTAAAGACGATCTTCAAACCAGAGTACCGTTGGGACTTTTTAAGCAGGTTATTTTAGATAAAAAGCAAGGACATCGAGATGAGGTCGATATCAAGGGTTCTGCCTGTGTTCACATTGTTGACTGTATACGTATTTTTGCAATGCGTGAAGGTATTCTTGATACTTCAACTTTAGCAAGATTATACAAGCTCGTTTCACTCGAGGCAATTTCTACCGATGATGCTGAGTATTATGAGGCCGCTTACCAATCACTGATGATGTTCCGAATTCGTGGAAACTTGCAGAAATTGAGCAAAGGGCTAGTTCCAGATAATTACATCAACCCAAGTACGCTAAGCAAAAGACAACGCACTGTACTACGAGAGAGTCTTATCGCGATAGACCGCCTACAGACGTTTACAGGCTCCAACTTTGGTGTAGAAGGATACCTGTAATTGCGATGCGCGATGCGCGATGCACGCACCTTGCTCTTCGAACTTCGTACTTAACGCCTGAATACAGCTTCTGATTTCCGGCTTCGAATTTCTGACATCTGACATCTGGCATCTGATTTAGGAGGCATTGTGTCTTGTTTACTTCTTTACAAAGACTCGTTAAAAAGCGCCCGACGGATCCCTATCTACTTAGCTCTCCAGGATTACCCAGCTTACATGATAAAGTCACCCTCCTTAAACACCAAACTTGGCCAGAATACGGCTTAGCTAATAGTCGTTTCGTTGTTTTCGATACTGAGACAACCGGATTTTGTTATAATAAGGAAGATGAGATCATCTCCTTAGGAGCAATTGCCATTGAAAACGGTCTAATCACGGATTCATGTTTCTCTCAGTTTGTTAACCCCAATCGGCTTATTCCGTCAATTACTACGGAAATTACAGGAATCACCAATGAAATGGTCGCTAATTGTCCTGATGTTCTAACTGTATTAGACCAATTTTTAGAGTTCAAAGGGCTTTCCCCCTTAATTGCCCATACAGCCTCTTTTGATTTAAACTTCATAAATATAAAACTACGTAGATATTGTGGTCATAGACTTAATACCCCAACTATTGACACTCTTCTACTGGCACAACTGCTTTTTCCTGTGGAAGAAAACCTTCGTTCTCTGGATTCCTTAGCCCAATATTACGGTATTCAGCCTACTGGAAGGCACACTGCTCTTGGAGATGCCCTTATCACTGCCCAAATTTACACAAAAATGCTGGACAGCTTATGGGACTTGGGAATAAAGACTACCTATCAGCTAGCCAATCATCTGATTTTTAAACATTTAATCTAATACGCATAATTTTAAAAATTGAATAGCAACAAATTAAGAGCCTTCTGCTTCGAAGGCTCTTAATTAATAGACAGCCAAATTGAATTCGTTCAACTAACGTTGAATTGTTAGAAGTGGGAGTTCCAGTTCTAATCAGACAACATACTTAGCCGCTTTAACTACTGCCGCTGCAATCTCTTGTCTTAACCTAATAACATTCCGAGGAGTATAAACCACTAATTTCTTCAGGTCTAAATCTAGCGCCTGAAGAGTTTCAACCTCTGCTAAAGCAGATATGCATTCCTTAGCGATAAGCTCCAACTTACCGATTTGAGAATAGATGAAAGCCTCAGTCAGGTTATTTTTAAGCTTTGCTTCAGCTTCTCCATGCTTAGCCACCGCTTTCTGTACTCTCAACCAAACACTTTCTATTGCAAAAGCTCCCATTGCTAAGTCAGCCAATCGCCCTAAGATCTCTTGCTGCTTGAGTAAACTTTCACCATACTTATCAAGTCCTACTCCAAAAATATAAAGAAAAATATCTTTAGCTGCCTGAACCAGATCTCCAGTTCCCTGCCGAGTTAAGGGGCCAGCATTTTGTTGTTCTTTCAGCTTCTTTCGTGCTTGTTTGAGATCTAAATCCCCTTTAGCTACCCGACGCAGGATTGTCGTTGGGATCAAAATGCGATTGATTTCATTGGTCCCTTCAAATATTCGATAAATCCGAGCATCTCGATACAGTCTTTCTATCGGATATTCGGAAATGAAACCATATCCTCCGTGAATTTGCACCCCTTCATCAACAACATAAGCTAAGGCCTCTGTGGCGAACACTTTGTTAATGGAACATTCTAAGGCATATTCTTCAATCCCTTTAGCAGCTACTTGACCTCCGTCTGCACCTGAAATATCCAGGCTGTGTAAGATATTCTCTAATAAGCCCCCAGTCCGATAAACCATACTCTCTATGGCATAGGTCCTGATAGCCATCTCGGCCAACTTTTCTCTGATTAATCCAAAGTTGGAAATCGGAGTATTAAACTGTTGGCGTTCGTTAGCATAGGTTGCAGCTAATTCAAGGGCGAACTTAGCGTTACCCACAGAATTTGCTGCCAACTTATAACGACCCATATTTAAAACATTAAAGGCCACGACATGTCCCCGGCCGATTTCGAATAAGACGTTTTCCGCCGGCACTTTAACATCGTCAAAGACTACAGCCCGGGTAGAAGAGCCTTTGATCCCCATTTTCTTTTCTTCCGCACCGGTAGACAACCCTTCAGAGTTGCCGTCAACGATAAAGGCTGTAAATTTTTCACCGTCGATTTTGGCATAAACGATAAAGATGTCAGCCATTCCTGCCGTGGTGATAAACTGTTTGCTTCCGTTTAAGATATAAAATTTGCCGTCAGGGCTAAGGATAGCTTTTGTTTTAGCTGCTAAGGCATCAGAACCAGCTCCTGGTTCGGTCAATGCATAAGCCCCAATCTTTTGGGCGCTAACAATACCTGGTAGATACTTTTTCTTTTGTTCGGCAGTACCAAAAAAGACGATAGGTAGACTGCCAATTCCAGTTTGTCCACCTTGGGTCATGGCAAACGAACCCGAGCGCCCCATTCCTTCAGCAATCAACGTAGAACTGATTTTGTCCAGTTCCATACCGTCATATTCCTCTGGGATATCTGCACCTAAAAGGCCCAGTTCCCCTGCAGCTTCTAAAAGTTCACGAATTAGACCTTCTTTTTTTGCCTCTAGATCTTCCATGTTAGCTAAAACTTTATCTGTGACAAAATCATTAACCATTTTCGCGATCATTCTGTGTTCTTCGGTAAAATCTTCAGGAGTAAAAATATCTTGAGGATCCGTAGGACTTAGTAAAAAACTTCCCCCTTTGGGTAAATTCATGATTTTCACCTCGAGGTTTCTTACCTTCACATTTGGTATCATTTGTCAGTAAAATTTGGTTTGCGTTTTTCCATAAAAGCAGACATCCCCTCTTTACGGTCATCACTTGCAAACGTCAAAATGAAGTTTTGAATTTCTAAGATCAAGGCTGAGGTGATATCGAGGTTCATCCCCGTATTAATAGAAGCCTTAGCCATTTTCATGGCAATAGCAGGTTTAGAGGCTAGTTTCTTAGCAAGCTTAACTGCTTCTTCAATAAGAGAACTCAGTGGAACAACTTTATTGACTAAACCAATATTCATGGCAGTATTGGCATCAATGATTTCCCCTAGAAAAATCAATTCTTTAGCTTTGGCAGTACCGATCAAACGTGGTAAGCGCTGAGTGGCACCTGCCCCAGGAATAATCCCAAGATTAATTTCTGGTTGACCAAATTTTGCTGTATCTGAGGCAATACGAAAATCACAAGCAAGAGTGAGTTCTGTACCCCCTCCTAAACACAAACCGTTAATAGCAGCAATAACTGGTTTACCAAGATTTTCGATTTTGGAGAAGGCAACTAGGGAATTCTGGCAGAAGGTATGAACCTCCACAGGGGTTAAATAGGCCATTTCTGTAATATCTGCACCAGCAGCCAGAGCTTTTTCTCCGGCACCGGTAATAATTACAGCTTTGACAGATGGATCAGCCTGGATGTTATCTAGTGCCTGAATTAACTCTCGAAACACTTGAGTGCCCAAGGGGTTCATTGGAGGAGTATTTAATGTAATGGTCGCTACTCCATCTTCCTTCGTTAAAAGAATAACTTCATATGCCACGGGCATACCCCTTTCTTCAGATGACTTGTCTATTAATTCGCAAGCTCAATTAAGGCTAAGTCTGAGCTACTTCTTAACTTTCTTTAGAACCATCTGAGGGTTCCTGTATCCATACAATAACTCGGCACTTGTGATTAATACTTATAGAAACCTTCACCGCTCTTCTTGCCGAGTTTACCAGCTCTGACCATTTGCTTGATAATCTGAGGTGCACCATATTGGCTATCCCTAAACTCATCTGCAAAATATTCCATGACAAAATAGTTGATATCAACACCAGTAAAATCCATTAATTCAAAAGGACCCATAGGATAGTTAAGCCCTAATTTAATCGCTGTATCAATATCCTCGACTGAAGCTACTCCTTCTTGTAACAGGCGGGCTGCCTCCACATTCTGAGGAATCATGATCCGGTTTACTATGAAACCTGGTGAATCTTTTTTAACTTCAACCGTTGTCTTGCCAAAGGCCCGTGCTAATTCTGTTGCCGTAGTAATAGTTTCATCAGAACTTTTAATGCCACGTATAATCTCACAAAGCCGCATAATTTGAGCAGGGTTGAAAAAGTGCATGCCACAAACTTTATCTGGACGTCCTGTTGTAGCCGCAATTTCCGTGATCGACATCGACGATGTATTGGTTGCCAAGATGACGTCAGGACGGCAGATCCGATCAAGGGCTTGGAAAACCTCTCTCTTTAGATCCATCTTTTCAACAACAACCTCAATGACAAAGTCGACAGGAGCCATATCTTCCAGCTCTGTAGTCGCTTTTATTCTTGCTAGGGTAGCCTGACGAGCCTCTTCAGTCATTTTGCCTTTGTCCACTGACCGAGACATAAGTTTATCCATGGCTTTAATTGCCCGATCAATAAAAGCCATATCAATGTCCCTGAGAATAACATCATATCCAGCAATAGCGGCTAAATGTGCTATACCTGTGCCCATTGTTCCAGCGCCTACTACCCCAATTGTTTTTATGTTCATTAAAAATACCTCCTTCAAAACTTTACATGGCTATTTTTCCAGTGATTTTATATCTTATTAGGAGACCTTAATGACTAGGGCTGCACCAGTGTCGCCGGCTGCGCATCCCGTGAATAAACCGTAACCGCCGCCTAAGATAGCCAGCTCTTCAATCATTTCAATAATTCCTCGACCAGCAGTAGGCCCCTGGGGATGCCCGTAAACAAGTGAGCAACCGTAATTATTCATCGTCATGACATCAATCCCCATTTCATTCGCCATGTATAAATCATTGGCCGTAAACGGATTGTGCGATTTAATAGCTTTTACGTCCTTAATACTGATACCGGCATTTTCCAACGCCATTCTCGATGAAGGCACTACGGCCATAGCCATATGAGCCTTTTCGGCACGTGCATAACCATAGGACAGTATCTGAACTTCAATGTTTTTATCTGTACTAAGTTCCAGTGCTTTATCTCTTGTGGTTACAATAAGCCCACAGTTACCGTCAGCCGGATGGGTTTGAGCGCCAAATGAGTGTACTCCACCAGGAATGACCGGTTTTAATTGAGTCAAATTTTCAAGTGTTGTGGGAGTTACGCCTTCATCAGCTTCAAGTATTCCCGATTTCTTTTTGCTTATTTTATATTCCGCTGGGACCATATAACGTTTTTGGAACGCCCGATCATTAGCCAAAGCATCTTGGTATTGCTCGTACCGTCTAGCCGTAACCCGATCAACGTCTTCCTTGGTAATTCCGCCAGCCCTTTGGACAACGTTTTCGGCAGTCTGAATCATGGCAGCTCCAGCCCAAGGGTCAGTGGCAAAGTTATCCATAAGCCAACTTTCCGAAATCAATTCGCCACCGGGGCCCTTTGGATTAGGCCAGACTGTAAAAGGACCATTGGAACAACGGTCTGTGAGCATGCAAAATGAGGTTTTGTAAAGACCTGTCTCGATACCTGAAGCCGCTTGATTTAGAACAGTAGTGGAAGTAGAGCATGCCTGAGTAATATGCATACCAGGAATATCTGGAGCCCCCATTAGAGCCGCTGCCCAAGGCGCATCGTAAAAAGTATGCAGTTGTCCAATGGTTTTACCAAAAATAAGGTAATCAAATAGTTTGGGATCAATCTCTTTTGTGGCTAGCCATTTTTTGGTAGTTGACGCCGCCAATTCAACGGCATGTTCATTTTGCAGAGTACCCTGCCAGCGAGCAAAAGGTGTACTGTAGTAGCCACCATATGGAATATAGGCTTTTGAATACATTTTAATACTCCTCCATAATTAAACTTACTATTTAAATCGCTCATAGTTTAGTCATTGTCATTTTAACTATCTTTTTCTTCCGTTCAAGTTCTTTGTTCAATATTCCCCCCTCTAACATCAATTGAAATTGCGAGATTCTTGATAATACTTGTAAGACATAAATTTAGATTTGGATATTAAATTTCGTCGAGTTTGAGAGCGGCCCAAGGCTATAATCCCAATCTTCTGAATATTACTTTACAGGTTTATTATATATTATTATCGTCTATAGTACAATTGGAAAATGAAGAGCTAGTTCATAAAATTCACGAACTAGCACAGACTTTTAGTCCAACACTATGGCAAGGAGATGTACAGCTTCTTAAACCATGGTTTTGACTACTTCCATTATAAAGTTAAAAATTCCTCAATCAAACTTTCTACTAGTTTTTCTTCCGTCATTCGAAGAGCCATTACATTTCTCTTAATCATAGATTCCTTGGATTTATGAGGGAGTTCTGAAACATCGATACGAAGTTTCTTTAAACTGTACCTTATAGTCTCTAGCCTGTGCTTCAGGCAATTACTTATTTCATCTGCACTGAGAATATCACTACCATCAATAGCTACATTTAAGTCTAAATAATACCATTCGAGTTTTGTTAAGGCATTCTTTACTGAAGACTTTAATATTTCCTTACCTTCCTCAGTAATAAAATACCGTTTTCGTTCAGGGGCCTTTCCTTCACGTTCAATCTTAAAATCCAGATAACCTTTGCCGTTTAATCGAGTTAACACTTGATAAATCGAAGCTATCCCAATTCTAACCCATAATCGCATACTTTTAGTTTCAATTTGTTTTTCAATTTCATATGCATACGAAGGTTTTTCATTAACTAAACTTAATATAATTAATTCAGCGTTTGAAAGCATATATTTAAAGTCCACCCCATTACTATAAACTATTATTATCTATAATAGCAGGCTTATCACTATAGTTCAAGTTGTCATTGAAGTCATGGTTTTTTGGGTATAGTTCCTCTATTTGATGATTATCATCTTCTTTGTCCCACCCGCCGGTTAGTCGTAATATATTAAAAGTTTAGGCAATAATATTGTTTGCTCACATCAATGGTTTATTCTAAAGGTTTTACGCTTCAAAATTGCCTGCGAATGGATTTTAACAAAACTGGCAATAGTCGTAATTCAACTGCGAACGGTTTCTTAGCTTGATAGCGACTACCCTTGCATTTATATGACCTTTACATCTCAGTATTTTTTGATTAAAATCATTGTATTCATAATTTTCTGAAATTTAGGCGAGGGAGGTGTATTTATGTTAGGGTTAACTGACCCAGGAGTAATAGCTGCTTACCTCTTATCAATCGGCAGTGCCCTTCTTTGTGTTATATATGGCGCAATCAACTGGGAAAAAGAATAAGAAGAGTACGTATTTGAGGGAGGGGATAACTTAATGGGCGTTTTTTATACCATTCTGGCTGTCTACGTAGTGGTCGTTTCATTCCTTGGTTATCTAGGGTATAGACATACTAAATCTTCCAAAGATTATATGGTAGCAGGGGGAGACATTCATCCTTATGTCATGGGCATGGCTTATGGGGCAACCTTTATCTCCACTTCGGCTATTGTCGGTTTTGGTGGGGCCGCT
>NZ_JYNH01000179.1 GCF_000960765.1 Desulfosporosinus sp. I2
GACTGCATCCACGGCGCCCGATTCACAAAATCGTCATGAGCAAAGGGGACTGGCGGATGGCTAACCCACTTGGGATCAAATTCGTTCTTGATCGCCAGAAGCCACTCATGATAATTCGGCCCGTATTGTGGCCCTGTCAAATAAAGTGGCTGGTGAGGTCCAAGCAGGGATGTGTAGTAGCGGTTCTTGATATTCATTTTTGATGTATCTACGTAGAATTGATCGACACCGTTGGCGTCTTCACGTTGATCCCAGTAGATAAGGAACTCGGAGTATCCCTGGTGCCCCATTTCAAAGCTTTGGAACCAGCCCGGATCACCAAAGTCTGGCATAAGTGGCGGTGTGTATTTCTTCTTGAGTTCTGCATAAGTCTCGCCATGAATAGTAGCTTGGGTAAGAGACTCGATAATATAGTCAACCGAGACATAAGAACCACACATCAGCCACATACCGGCTGAGTCTGCATTTTTAATCCAAGACTCGTCAGTGGGCTTGGTGCGCATCTCAATCCCACCTAGTTCTGTCATGATATCATTGAGAACATTTTCCTGATAGACCATATCCTCTTCTGAGGTAAAGCCGACAAGAAGCACTCGGACGATGTGAAAGTTCTTGAGAGTTTCCTCATCTTCTTTTAACCAGATGTCCCAGAACTCTTCCTTGTCCTCCGCCTTGGAGATGGCGCGCCAGAATAGGGGAACCTTGGTTAAAGCAGCAGCGATTTCAGCTTGGCCGATGTCGAACATAGCCTTAACCTGCTCTTTTTTGCCGGGCATACGGTAATTTATCCATTTTACCCGCTTGACCGGTAGATCCAGGGCTGTGTTAGGAGCGATGCCAGTAGGTACCAACGGTTCAGGTTGGAAGGGCAGAGTCTTGATAGCCATTTTGGTAACAATACCCAGGCAACCGCGCAATCCTGTAAAACCCCTTAATAGACCTCTCAGGTCAGGACCTGGACCTTCACCCCAGAAGGGATCATCACTTCCATCGGCGAGAGAACCCAGCTTGACAATTTCACCATCCGGGAGAACAAGTTCTGTGCCGAGAATACGCCTGTGAGGAAGACCGATCCTGTGACTCAGCGGTGACCATCCGTCACCGATTAGGTTAGCAATAGCCGAGCATTGCCCGCCACCGCCGCCAATGATAGTATAGGCACCTTTGTTTAAGGCCTCTTGCTGAATAGAAGATAAGATGACGCCAGAGCCTACATTAACAGAGAAGTGTTTTTCATCGATTTCAAAATCATTCATCCGTTTCATATCAATAATTAATTCATTATCCACATGGCAATGAGAACGAGGACCGTAGAAACCGGTTGAGTACGGCACATAAGGAACATCATAGCGATTGCAGATCTTGACTATCTTCTGCACTTCTTCGGTAGTCCTCGGCAAAACAACAGCATGAGGAATTGTTGTCATAACGCGCTCGTAGCCGAGACCATTTTCATAGCCCCCAGGTCCAGAACGGTATCCCTCGCAGATAGCTGGGTCTTCGGATATATACTTGGCTCCCACCGCTGATTCTAGGGCGCTATAAGCTTCTATTTTAAGACTCATTATTTACACCTCCTTATACTTCAATTGACGCCAGAATAAGTTCGGAAATATCCATGACTTTGACATTATCGCCGTCCTCTTTGGCAACCTGGGCAAAGTTGCTATTACAGCGCGGACAGGCAGATACGATAACTTCAGCGCCCACCGCTTTAACCTCATCCAGCCGATGGTTTGCTGAGAACTTGGCGAGTTCAGGGAAAGCCTCTTTCGTTCCCCGACCAGCTCCGCAGCAGAAGGCATTCTCGCGAATCCTAATCAATTCAACGAACTCCGCGCCGGGGATGGCCTTCAACACATTTCGGGCCTGCCCATATAGACCATGTCTACCGCGTCTTCTCCGAAGTCCTGGGAAGATCATACCCATCCAACCACGTTCCCCTTTATAGGGCGTCCAGGGATCACAGAGTCTGCTCACACCGCAGGCATCGTGGTATGTGAAGCGCAGGTCAACTGGTTTTGTCAATTTTAGTTTTCCGTCGGCTACCGCCTGATCCGCAAATTCTATGAGATGGATAACTTCAAAGCCAAGGTCTGCAGTAGCAATGTCCAGCAATTTCGGATAATCGACTTTCCAGGTACGATAACATTCAGCACAGCTTGTCACCAGTGTTTTAGCACCTGACGCCTTCACTGCAGCAATGTTTTCCAGGGCGATTGCCTTGGCTTCTTTAACCATACCTCCAGAGTAGAGCGTGTTACCACAACATTTTTCGTCTTTCATAAGCATGAAACTAACCCCAGCAGCGTTGAAGATCTTCGCTGTGGCTTGTGCAATACCAGGATTGGCATAGGCTGAGGAACAGCCAACATAATAGATAACTTCTGCCTTTTCAGCAACTTGGATGTCCTTGGTAAGCCACTTAACTCGGCTTTCAGAGGTACCGTATTGGTTTTGCGTAGTAGCAACATTTTGGGCGATTTTTTTATGGGCAGGCATAGGACCAGCGCCGTCATCGACAGCCTTGATTCTCAAGGCCTCCAGTGTCAGCCCTATTTCAAGGTCCAGATTACGTTTACAGGCTACATCACAGGCACCACAAAGTGGGTCAGCATAGATGATTTCCAGGAGTTTATCTGTCCATTCCAGCTTTCCACTTTCGATAGCTAAGCCAATTCTCATCTTACCCATGGCTCCGTAAGCATCGAAGTCATTCCACAGGTTACTAGGACATCTCGTATTGAATTTCACACCAGGATTGTACGTATGCTCAACCCAATAACAGCCTTTGCATTTAATACAATGCTGCATATCATAGACAAAATTGTTGAGGTTCGTGACTTCAAAAGCAACTGGCGTTTTGGGCGTTTCATAGCGGTCTTTCTTCATAAGATCAATGACTGACATATTGCCTCCTCCTTTCTTATTAGAAACAAAGGTTTCCAGGGTTCATAATATTGTTAGGATCAAACACTTTCTTCACACGCTTCAAGGCCATTGTATAGTTACCAGCACGATCAAATACGATTGGAGCCAGCTCACCATACGGTCTCGAGAAGAAAGCCCCTGCATCCATCAAGGCCAGTGAAGCTTCACGGTTCAACTTGGCAATCATGGTCTTTTCCTGTTCATTTTCCGGATCATAGAAAAAGTTAAACTCGACATGGCAAGCACGATTATGCTCGATAGGCTGAATATATTTACCGATATCAGCAAGAGGATAACCGTGTTTGGCAGCAACGGTTTCGACGATCTTGATAAAATCGGGTGCCTTTTCGGGTTTTGTGATGAAGAAGATATCCTGACATCCACCTCTAAGACGATTTTTCCAATACTTTACATCTGTTGGCCAAGGTGTCCTAAGCATAGGAAGAAGCTTTTTGCCTATCCCTGGAAAACCGGGAAGTTTATCAGAAAGAAGCATTTTGGGAAATTCGTTTCTTAAAACGTCTGTTAAAAACTTCTCTTCGTAGGCTATCTTCTCTTGAGGTCTTCTTAAAAGTCCGCCGATGGTCAGAACAAGTGTCCAGGGCGGAAGCTTAGCGCAAAGTGTGTCAAAATCCTCAACCTTATCGGCTACAATACCTGCCAGATCGACATTATTAAGAAGAAGGCATTCTTGGCCAATTCTTCTGGGCAGGATCCTATAGAGAAAATCGATAGCATTGGAGAGATCATCAATCGGAGCAAAGAATATCTTATCGATTTTGGGTATGGATTCAATTTTCATGCTCATCCAGGTGACAATACCCATAGTACCTTGGGCACCCTGCATAAATCGATAGAAGTCAAGGCCAGGTCCTGAAGGGTTCGCTCCTCGTGAATTTGATTCTGGGAAACCGTTAACACTGGCTGACCCCGATCTAAATATTGAACCGTTGGCCCAGACAATTTCCAGCGACTGAGTTGGCTCGCCATAATCATAGACGATACTCGTCGGTACTTCTCTTTCGAGGGCATCGGTCAATACTGACCGATCTGGGCGAGGTAGAAGCGGCATAATAGGACGCATACCCTTTTCCTTCAAAGCCTCTGTCAGCTGTTTCCAGGTTACACCCGCTTCAAACCTGACGAGGCGGTTAGAAAGATCTATTTCGAATAGTTTGTTCATCCTCAAAAGATCAAGGACAACGCCACCTTGTTTAGGTATCGTACTTCCATGTACATGTACTCTAGAACTGACGGGAACAACAGGGATATTCTTTTCGTTACAATACGTAACGACTTTTGCCACCTCTTCTGTGCTTCCTGGCCATACCACAGCATTGGGCGATGCTGAAGGAAGGAGACTTAAATCACTCGAATAACGAAGAAGGTCTTCTCTTGAATTGCTCACGTTTTCCTTCCCAACAATCTTTGCTAACTCATCCAGCATGAATTGTGTTCCTCCTTTCAAATATAAAGATACCTCCACAATTGTCCAACGGATCCCTTTTCTTATCTCAAATTATACGTTTAGTCATCCGTAACATCTATTGACGTTTTATTACAAACATTCTAGTAAACTGGCCTCGCTATTGTTAACTGTATACAAGAAAAGTCCGACTGCCAGTTTTCTGGCGGTCGGACTTTACACGATCGGAGAGTATGCTCCTGAGTCAATATAGGTACAACAAGATTTTCGTAGACCAGTATCATGACGATGTAAACACGTTTAACTAAAGTTGAACATCGAGACTTCAGTGACGAAAGCCTATAAGAGTTAGTTCTTCCAAAGGAAGTCTCCTTGATACCTATAAAGCTTAATGGCTAACTGGAGCTCCAGTCTTGTATCATTGTCAGTCAAATCAAGCGCAGAGATTTTCTCTGCCTTTTCCAAACGATATCTTAGGGAGTTAGGATGAATAAACAACTCTCTCGCTGCGCTTTGGATACAACAATTATGATTTAAATAACACTCCAGAGTATCAATAAGATTGATATTATTTTTCACCCCGTATGCGTAGAGTTTTCCAATAATGCTCCGAACGAAAACCGATAACGTTTGTTCGTTACCCGGGTGCATCAGACATTCCATTAATTTCAGGGAGTGATAGTAAATCACCCCTTCTTCACTTCCTAATTTGCGATCCGTAAACGAGAGTGCCTTAAAGGCTTCATCTAAGGCAACCTTATAATCTCGGGCATTATAACATTGACGGCCTACGCCTATTTTTATCTTGCAATTCGTATAAGTCATTTTTAGCGCTTCAAATAGTGCCAGCAGGTATTCTGTAATCACAGTGGTATCCAATAGGCTACCGTCAGACGATTGAAGTAACAATACTGCTTGTTCTTCGCTTATGGCGACTGCACTGGCATTCATAGAAAGGTCGCAGATGATGCTGCGCAAAACCCCTTCAATTTGTCGCTTTCCCAGTGCGGCGTTGATTTGGATGACACTCAAAACCGCCTCTCTTGAGAGATCAAAACCTGGGAGATTTTCTTTCTCATAGAAATTATTGGCCTCATCTTTATCATCAAATATAAGGCCGAAGATTAAGTTTTTCAGATATCTATCTTCTATGTCTACTTGTGCCTGGCGGCAGAGTTCCAACACCACTAAATTGTGCAGTACAACTCGGACAATTCTCATTTGTTCCCTGTTCAAGTTTTCTTTGAATATATTCAGATATTTCGTAATTTCACCTTTTATAATGATAGGAAATACCATTCTCGGAGAGGTGATTCCATACTCCGGCAACTCAGGTAATGTGACAGGTTGATGGGTACTCTGTAACAAACGGACATACTCCACTATCCTAGGGTCCACATGTTGTGGTTTCCAATATTTTATGCCAGTCCTTCTATCTGTGTTTGAAAAGGTAGGGGTGTCATAATAAGAACGTGCAAGTACTAGGAAATACTCATTTTCGATAAGGATGTTCGCTTGTAGTTTCTGGGCTAAGTAGTCGGTAATCCCTTGATAACCACCACCATTAATGATTATCTCCAAAAACTCGTCGTAAAGCCTATCCGCTTCCAAGTCACTGTCCTCAAATATCTTTCTCATAAACATCTGCTTATTCCACCCTAACCTTTTAAAATATAAATACTGAAAAAACTCACAAAAGATTATTTTTATAAGAATGCATAGCGTATTTAACTTTTCATTACTGCTTAGGCACTGATATTTACACTTTATTATAACACACTGAATTAGCTCAATAATCAGTGCGCACTGTACTATACCAAAATCTGTGAATTAATCTTGCATGGTTCAAGATATTTCGCGGATGGCGAACATTTTTTATGTTCGTCAACAGGAAGCTCTAGGATTAGGTCATGCTATCTTTTGCGCATGCAAGTTTATAGGAGATGAGCCTTTCGCAGTGTTGCTCGGGGATGATGTCCAGAAGATGCCCCCGCGACACGTTTAGCAATTATGGGACGTTATATTTTAAATCCAGAGATTTTTGGAATTTTAGAAAGCCTTCAGCCTGGTAAGGACGGAGAAATACAACTGACTGACGGTTTGCGTGAACTTAACAAAGTACATTAAAATTATTGCCTATGATTTTGAAGGACACAGATATGATGTAGGAGACAAATTAGGTTTCATTCAAGCTACAATTGAATACGGCTTAAGACATGATGATTTATCTGACGATTTAATGAACTATCTACGTGAACTCATACAGGTAAGTTCACTACTAAAGTAACCTTGTCAATAGAGAGCGATGTTAAGGCCGTTGAACCAGCACCTTCAGAACATATGACTAGAGGATGCCTCAACTATTTGAGTCATCCTCGCGCTGATCTCTGCTCTTCCGACTTGCAACTTCTGTCAAATACCGCGTCTCCCGTGATTACCGAAGTCCAATATGATTATCTATTAATTACATTAACCTTCTGACCCGTGTTATGACTAGTACCATTGTTCTCGTTTTTGGCCTCAGCTTCAGCTACAGCCTCAGCTTCTACTTCGTCGTCCTCTTCGTCGTCGTCGTCCTCTTCGTCGTCGTCGTCCTCTTCGTCGTCGTCCTCTTCGTCGTCGTCGTCCTCTTCGTCGTCGTCGTCCTCTTCGTCGTCGTCCTCTTCGTCGTCGTCGTCCTCTTCGTCGTCGTCATCCTCTTCGTCGTCGCCGTCTTCTTCTTCTTCGTCCTCTTCGTCGACGTCATCCCCAGAAAAATCGATTTTAATTTGTTCTCCATTTTTAAACTCTACTTTGACTTTTTCAATATCGTCTCCATTTGTAATTACTTCATAAAGTTGTCTGAGTAATTCTTCTTTGTACATAATCTCTTACCTTTCTTCAATAAATTTTCGGCCAAACTACAGTTCTACCCTATAGAATGTGTAGGTAGAAGATTCTTTGTGTATTATATGACCGCTTTTATAAATTGGTACTAATTGCAGAGAATGTCATTGATCTGTTCTTCTAATCCCGATTTCAAAGAGCTTAATGGATAATAGTTTAATAATGTTTGCGCTTTCGATATATCTGCCCAAGTATCCTTCGGATCTCCATGAAGCTGTTCCATAAATTTCAGATTGGCCCTTTCGTTGAGTAAATTTTCAAGTATCGCTATGACTTCTAAGATGGAAGCTCGTTCCTTTCCACCAATATTGATGGTTTCCCCGATCACTCCATCTGCATGAAGAGCTGTAACAGTTCCTTCCACACAATCCCTGATAAAGGTAAAATCACGGGTTTGCTTTCCATCTCCATAAATACTAAGGGGTTTGCGATGCAAAATAGCATTAATAAATCGATGAAAAGCCATATCTGATCGTTGTCTTGGACCAAACAGGGTAAAATATCTTAAAATAACAATGGGAATCCCGTAACTTAGTTGATATACCTTACATAGATATTCAGCAGTCAACTTACTTACGCCATAAGGAGAAAGTGGAGTTGGAATAGAATCTTCTGCTACTTTTCCTACTTTCTCCCCATAAACTGAAGACGTTGAAATATAGATAAATTTTTTAAGCGGAAAATTCCGTACAGCTTCTAATAAAATTTGAGTGGCTGAGATATTATGGTCCACATATGCTTGAAAATCAGTTCCCCAACTTGTGCGAACACCAGGCATTGCCGCTAAATGGTAGACTACTTGAACTCCGTCGAGAATTGACTCTAAGTTAGCTTCACGAAGATCAACTTGATGAAATCGAAAACGAGGATGGGCAAGCAGCCAAGTTAGATTCCTTTCTTTTGTTTGCTTAAGCGAAGGATTAATAAATCCATCAATCCCAATCACCTCAGTCTCGTCGAATTGGAGTAATCGTTCACAAAGGTGTGAACCGATAAAGCCAGCGGCTCCAGTCACTAATACTTTCATTGTTTTCCAACCCCCAAGTAAACTAATCCTTGTCTTCTGACAAGTTTTTCATCAATACAGTTTCGAGCATCAAGGACAATAGATCCCTTCATTCTCAATTTTACTTCTGACCAATCACTTTCTAAAAATTGAGGCCATTCAGTTGAGATAATTAAAGCATCTGAATCCGTAACCGATTCATATTGATCAGTATGGGAATGAACACATGGTAACTCAAGCTGTACCATGGGATCGTGTGTGTGAACTCGACAGCCCTTTTCAATAAGCTTGTTGATAAGAGTAATTGCTGGAGATGAACGTAAATCGTCCGTACCGGGTTTAAAGGTCACTCCCCAAACTGTAATCTGTTTTTCCGTTAGATCCGGAAGTTCTGTCTTCAGTTTATTCAAGTACAGCTCAATTTGAGCGGCATTTACTTCCCTGACAGCATCAAGTAGTTTCGTTTCTACTTTTTTCCTTGACGCTGAGTGCTTGAGAGAACTAAGA
>NZ_JYNH01000180.1 GCF_000960765.1 Desulfosporosinus sp. I2
CCTAAAAATTCATTTAGATTAAAATCCATTACGACATCTCCCTACAATCAAGTCGGTCTGCCTTTAATCAATCTTTATCAGCAAATCTAATCTTCCAAGATCTAAATTATTATTAAATTTTTCTATGACTAAATTAATAGCTTAAGTCAGACTTTTCACGAAATTCATCTTGCTATTATTCTATTTCTACTTTAACTCCTAAAACCCCTTTTTAACTACAAAATCATTCCTTATCTTCATCTCACTCTTTAACCAAAAAAAATGCGTTGGCGAGATGACTTTAATCTCTCAACCAACGCATAAATGCAAGTTAGGAACCATCCCTAACTTGCATTCAATCATACTTTGTCGTCCAGTATATATCGTATTTTTCCATATTCCTCAATTTCATGTCTCTTCGTTTCGAAACCCTTGCGGCCCATCAAAGCATATGTCCCGTTCTTCCCTTCCTCAACCCCCGGCTGGTCAAAAGCGTTAATGTTCAATAGCTCTCCCATATATGCCGTCTCCCACTCGAGCAAAAGCAGTAATTGTCCAACCTGAAATGCATCCAAGCTGGGAAGTACGATCTTCTGATGTTGACGCCCAGCTAAAGTAAGAGCGTATTCCGTGGCCTTTTGTTCTGCAATCAACAATTCTGTCAGAGTATGGCCTCCCAAAAATTGGATATCCCCAGGTAGTTCTCCAATATCTGAGGGAATCATTTTATTTTCCCTGAATTTTTCAAGGGTCACAAACGTAATTACTTTATCATCAGGACCTTCCACATAGAGCTGAACTTGAGAATGTTGATCTGTTACTCCCAGCGCCTTTACGGGTGTCTGTCCGACTTGAACGCTCCGACCTTGTCGATCAAACCGCTTTCCTAAGCTTTCCGCCCATAACTGTGCATACCAATCGGCCATGGTTTTTAGTCCATCAACATAGGGCATAAATACAGAAATAGTTTTCCCTTTTCGCCATGACAAGAGGGAAAGAGCTGAACGCAACTGAGCGGGATTTGAGAATACCCCTTGAGTTTCGCGAATTCTTTCATCCATTTCTAAAGCGCCAGCCATAAGTTGATTAACATCAATCCCACAAATAGCCGCTGCAAGTAATCCGACAGGGGTCAGTTCTGAGAAGCGCCCTCCAATATGAGAGGGAATCACAAAACGTTTAAATCCTTCATCGAGAGCAATCGGTAAAAGATTTCCTTTCTCTTGATCAGTCGTAACCACCATATGCTTGGCATAGTGATCTCCGCATTCCCGTTTTAAAATATCTCTGACAATCATAAATTGAGCCATAGTTTCTGAAGTATTTCCGGATTTACTAATCACATTAAATAACGTTTTCTGGGGATCTAAAATTTGTAACAATTCATGGAAGCGCACCGGATCAATATTGTCCATGACATAAAAACGTGGGCGATGACCACGTTCCTCGGCAGAAAGTTCATTATAATAATAATGGTTTAGGGCTTGATGCACGGCCAAAGGTCCGAGTGCAGAACCCCCAATTCCTAAGACGACAAAATTCGCAAATTTAAAAGCTACCTTGTTCGAATAATCTATGATTTCTGTGAGTTCGGACTTCAGGGAGGGTAAAAGCTTTGAATAATCAAGCCCTCCAGCCTCTCTCTGTTTCGCGAGTGAGATTTGGGCTTTATCTAAACTTGCTTGGAGATTCTCAAGTTCTAACCTTGAAAACCCCTTCAAATTTTGTGGACTTTGCATCATCCCAGTATAATCGAGCACAATTCCGGGACGCACTTGATCTACCATAATTCAACCCCATCTCTTTAATTTGATGGACCAAAATGCCTAAATCGAAAGCTCATTCGCCAAATCATAAAGTTCTCTATTAAAAGGCCGCCGTGTTCCATAAGCGGCAGCAAGGGGACTAGAAATAACCGTTTGATTAACAAACGCTGTCATCCTGTCCGACTCTCCGGCCAAAACGATTTCCATCGCTTTTCCGCCCATTGCCGCAGCAATTACAGCATCCTGAGCGCTAGGATTTCCACCGCGTTGTAAATGGCCTAAAACAGTAATTCTCGTCTCAAATCCCGAACGAGCCCGCAATTCCTCCCCGATTTTGTAAGCACTTCCCACGCCTTCGGAGACTAAAATAATACTATGGTTTTTTCCACGTAGATGACCTCGCTTTAATTTATCGCTGATCTCATCTAAGTCGTAAGGGATCTCTGGAACAAGAATCGATTCTGCTCCACAGGCTATGCCGGCCTGAAGCGCAATATTTCCGCAATTCCGTCCCATCACCTCCACTATGAACGTGCGTTCGTGGGAGGACGCTGTGTCCCTAATCTTGCTAACGGCATCGACAACTGTATTGATTGCAGTATCAAAGCCGATGGTCAAATCCGTTCCAGCAATATCATTATCGATGGTACCTGGAATACCAACAACCTGAAATCCGTTCGCTGATAACGTCTGAGCTCCTCGAAAAGAGCCATCTCCGCCGATGACCACCAAAGCATCGATATGAAACTTATGTAACTGCTTAATGGCCTTTTGTTGCCCCTCAACGGTACGCATTTCTTCGGATCGTGCTGTCTTCAAAATGGTTCCCCCACGTAGCACAATATCTGCAACAGAACCTATGCTCATCTCTTGGATCTCTCCATGGATTAGCCCCTCATAACCCCGATTTACCCCAAAAACATTAAGTCCATGGTAAATTCCCTTACGAACCACTGCCCGCAGGGCTGCGTTCATTCCAGGTGCATCCCCTCCACTCGTAAGCACTGCTATCCGCTCTATCTTGCCTGACATCTGATCACCCCTCATTATTATCTAACAATTTATGACTTTCTACTCTATTACCTATCAAGTTTGTAGTTATACATAAAAGCGTAATCAAATTAGAATAAATTAAATTACGCTTTAAAAGCGTTGATAATTCGCTTATATAATTTGATCAGCTCTTGGTCTTTAGCCAACTTCTCCTGCATCTTATTATAGGACGTTATCATGGTATTATGATTACGGTTAAAATAACTTCCTATGGCTGGATAAGAAAGTCGGCAAAGCGTACGAATGACGTATATAGCCATTTGTCTAGCTTCATTCACCCGTTGTTTCCGGTCAGGGCTTAGCAATTCCTCGATCGAAACTCCCATAGTTTGGCTTACAAGGCGAATAATATTTTTCGGTTCAGCGACTGAATTGAGATTATTAATTTCCTTTTCCCAATAAGCGTTAAAACAAGAGAGACTCAGTTCATCTTGACGGGATTCTGCAAATTGAACAAACTGTGTTATGGTGCTGATTGTTTCCGCTAAATTATTAGTACGCTCTGCAATGACACCCACCACATTAGGATTTAAATAAAGGCGCTTTGTATGAATATAATCGCTAAGGAAATGTTCTATTTCATGTTTTTGGGGCCGGTCAATAGGGATAACGATTCCACTCAAAAAACGAGAAGCCAGTTTTTCCCCCAGAAAATCCAAATTCGGAAACCCTGCTTCAACTGTGATTACCATCTTTCCCCCATGACTAATGACCGATTCATAGGTATAGTGAAGTTCTTCAATGGTCTTTATCTTGCCCGCTATACATTGAAGATCATCGATTAATAGCAGCTGTGTCGTACGGTAGCGTTGACGAAATAGATTGATCTTATTCTCGTGTGCTGCATAGGCATACTGCCGGGCAAACGACAAAGCATCCGTCATTTGGCTGCCATACTTCAACTCAGTTTGTTGATAGAGATATCGTAATAAAGCCGATTTACCTAGCCCCCGTGGTCCATAAATCAGTGTAACCCCTGGAGCATTCTCCAGTTGGTATTCTTTGATTAAACGCCATGCCCGATTATTAAACTCACTTATGAACCATTTCAAGAGTGCCTCTCCTTTATTAAATTAAGTCACCTTAATCTACTGTCAACGTTATTATGACATAAGACTGTCGAGTAATTTAGTCTTAACTGTCGAAGAATTCTATAGATAGCCCTCAAGATATCCTTTCAAAAGGAAAGAATTGAATTACTTTGGGATATCATGACTCTTGACTTCTGGCCAGATACTGATAACACTCTTCCGCAATGACCGTCAAAGGCTTCGCGCGACGGCTTAAGAGATAAAAACCTCGCTCTAGGTTAAAATTATGGACGTTCATCCAAACTAAACCTTGTTTCTTCCCAGAATCTAAAGCATGCTTTGACAAAAACGAATATCCGATGCCAGAGCGTACAGCATTTTTTACCGCTTCAGTACTACCCACTTCTAAAACAATATCAAAATCATTAAGATCAAGACCCGATTTAATGAGAGCTTCCTCTAGCGCTCTGCGATGTCCGGACCCTGTCTCACGGATAATCATGGGGTAGTTCTTCAGTTGCTTTAATTCAATACTTTGGCATAAGCTTAAGGGATTGTCACAAGAAACAACGCAACCTAGTTGATCCTTTAGCCAAAAATCGGAGGTTAGTTTTTCGGTATCAAAAACTGCTCCTACCACGGCAAAATCTACCTCATGAGCTAAAACTTTTTCTGCAATCTCCAAACTGTCCCCAATAGACAGTTTGAACTTAATGTCTGGATACATGTTCCGAAAAGAGGCTAAATACATGGGAAGCAAGTATTCGCCGGGGATGTGAGAGGCCCCAATATGAACTTTCCCATTCATGAGTCTTTCTGTTCCCCCAATTTCACTCATTAACTCCGACCATTCATCAAGCATATGTAAAGTATGATGATAAACAGTTTCTCCCTCGGCGGTTAAAGCGAAACTCTTTCCTTTACGATAAATTAATTTCACCCCAAGTTTTTCTTCAAAGGCTCGAATTTGATTCGAAACTGCAGGTTGACTAATTCCCAATTTCCGTGCAACAACCGTAAAACTTTGTTCCTCTACAACTTGACTAAACAAACGCATTAAATCTAACATGATACCCCCTCCAAGCCTAACTTTCAACCTACTTTACTACAATGTGTAAAGAAGAAGAGGGCATAGCCCTCCTCCTCAATGATAAATAACTTTTTGGGAAATTTATGTTTCATATAATGTTAAAGGGTAACTTTTTTCATTCTTTGATCTTCTAATGGTTTATCCCCACGATCCTTCTGAACGCTGACAATTCGATCAACTTCCTCTAGCCCTTCGATCACCTTTCCGAAGGAAGCATACTGTCCGTCTAAATGAGTTGATGCCTTAACAACTATAAAGAATTGAGAACTGGCTGAATTAGGGGCAGAAGTACGAGCCATAGAGATAACTCCACGGTCATGTCGTAAATCATTCTTAAAACCATTACTAGAAAACTCGCCGCGGATGGTTTGTTTACTTCCTCCCATGCCTGTCCCATCAGGGTCACCGCCTTGAATCATAAAGCCAGGGATGACTCGGTGGAAAATAAGTCCATCATAAAAGCCTTGAGAAACAAGGGTCACAAAATTTTGAACAGTTTCGGGAGCTATCGAAGGATATAGTTCCAGTTTAATGATGTTACCATTTTCCATTTCGATGGTTACAATTGGGTTTTGCTTAAGTTCTTGATCTGGCGAAATTTCATTAGTCACCTAAGTGGCCTCCTTTATGCTTGGGTTTTTTCTTATATATTATACCACTGTGCTTAAACTTTCCCAAATTTCCATTTCCTTTACTTACTCGACCTCGCTTCACGCTATAGAGATAGATCAAGAAGACTATAATAGCCAGTAAAATTCCGCCCCGTACCAAATAACGATGCATGATAAAGGTAATTTTTTGCCAATGCTCACCTAGTATTCGTCCAAGTGTAATAAATGTAAAGGACCAAAGAGAAGCCCCCAGCCCTGCTAACGTAGCATATCGTCCATAATGGAGCTCACTCATACCGGAAAAATAGGCAGTAAAATGACGAAATCCTGGGAAAAAATAGCCTATGACAATTAACCGATCACCATACCGTTGAAACCAGTGTTCAGCTCGGGCGATCCTTCTTTCATTAAGGTGAAGATAGGGAGCAACCTTGTGCAAGAACGGGATTCCTAAACTCCTTCCAATCCAATAGCTAAGATTCATGCCTAAAAAACTACCGAAGGCAGCAATCAGTAGGGTTTCTCCATAACCCATCCGACCTAATGAGGTTTGAAACCCACTGAAGGTCATTAGAAATTCATCGGGAACAGGAATGCCAACCATCCCAAAGGTAAGCAAAATGAATAAACCTACATAACGATAGTGATAGATTATGTCTGTAACATTAAGTTCAAGCCCGTGCATGCTCAGCCTGCTTCCCCAATTAGTTTAAAACGTCTTTAAAGTTTTCTTCAACTGAATTTAATCAAGTGTCATTCTTTACTTACCGTCGACTCAATTAGTTAGATTCTACTTTCTTATCCGAAATTCCTTCAATACTATTCACGAAGACGCTATTTTCTAGCATCTGCTTAAATAGAATAACTATACTATTCACCGAAGACCTCTTTCCCAACAATTTTCGTGGCTTGTCGACGGCTTACTATTCCATTCGAACACTCATAAAGGACGTTTTTATGATCGACCACCGTTTCAAGAACGACTGGTTTCCCCCAAAGAAATTGTACAAGTGCTAGAGTTTTTTCCAGATAAACAATATCAAGATCTACTCCTTCGTGACGATGTTTGAGAGACAGCCCTCCCTTACCCTCATAATCTCCTTCAAGAACAATAATCCGTGGATTACCTCCATTAACAAGTTGCTGTACAAGATTGTCTCGTACTTTCTGCCATTCATTTTCAGTAACCTGCCAATGTGCTCCGACTTTACGGAAATTAAAAAGGTGGAGATCTTCTACCAATTCCCGAGTAAGATGATTACGAATAAACGAAAGGTCGTTTTCTGTTTCACGAAGATCCCATAAATAATCAAGTGGTTTTACACTGGCTAGATACTCCCATATCTTTACACCTAGGTAATATGGATTTAACCCTAAGCGTGAAGGCTGAACGACTTGACTATGCATTAGGGCAAAATCAAGAGACTCCGCATCGCTAAGATCAAGTTCGTGCATAATTCTCGAATGCCAAAAAGTAGCCCATCCTTCATTAATAATCTTCGTCTCAATTTGGGGATAGAAATATAACGACTCCTCGCGAACAATACTAATTACATCTCTTTGCCATTCTTCGAGCCCAGGAGCAAATCGAACCAGATAGAGTAAAAGATCTTCGACCTCTGGTAGAGTCGATGACTCTAAGTAAATATCTTGTAGGTCCCCCCATAGATCATCATAAGGTGAGGATTTTTTCTTTCCAAGCTTCTTTTGACCTTCTTCTTGGTGACATTTATTTCTCGATCCATTTTCGTTTTTAAAAGTATCAGGGCTAATATGGGATCGATAATCCACATGTTCTTGAATAGCAAGAACTGCATCTAAGGTCTTTTCAACTTGCTCTCGTCCAAATCGAACTTCATATTCACGAATTTTTTCGGCATGGGCACCCATTCGTTCAACCATATCCTTGGGAGTTCGTTGGAAATAGCGATTATTATTAAAAAAATCAACATGGGCATAAACATGCCCAATCACCAGTTTATTTTGAATCAAGCGATTTCCCTCTAATAAAAATGCATAAGCTGGATTTGTATTAATCACTAGTTCATAAATCCGACTCAAATTCAAATCATATTGTAATTTCATGCGATAGAAAGCTTTACCAAAACTCCAATGTGTAAAACGCACTGGCATTCCATAGGCACCAAACGTATATAATGCTTCCGCTGGCACAATTTCAAAGTTCACAGGACAAAACTTAAGTCCCAGGCCACGGGCCACTTGAGCGATATCTTGCGCAATAGTACTTAAGGATCGCTGCTCATTGTCCATTACTTCCCTCCTACAGATTACCACCCTTGAGTTTAAGAGGCTATCCAATCTATGTCGGGAGTGTTAACCTAGTTTTAAGAAAAAAAAGTTTTAAGCGCATCATATACCTCGTTTCGATCCCTAATCGTGACTAAGCGTAGTTTTGGATCTGAAATGCGTTTTAACGTTGACATTAAAGTACTCGAATAATGGGTTCTTAAGATCTCTCCATAGCCCACTATTTGACTAATTTCAACCAATTGTTTCATGAGAGACATGGCTTTAGCATTGTCAGAGCCAATATTATCCCCATCCGTAAAATGAACTGGATAGATATTAAAGTGAGCTGGAGGATAGTCCTTTTCAACTAAATCCAAGGCGTATCGATAAACGGACGAACAGCGAGTCCCTCCACTTTCTCCGCGGGTAAAAAACTCCTCCTCAGTCACCTCTTTCGCCTCAGTGTGGTGAGCTAAAAAGCGAATTTCAACATTTTCGTATTTAAGACGTAGAAAACGTACCATCCAAAAGAAAAATGTCCGAGAAATGTATTTTTCAAATTGCCCCATGGAGCCTGAGGTATCCATCATGGCTAAAATCACTGCATTAGTCTCAAAATTCGGGCGTGTCTCCCAGGTCTTAAATCGCAAGTCTTCCGGGGTAATTCGTAATTTAGACTCCTTTCCCTTCTTTGCAAAAGCCTGCCTCTTGATACTTTCGAGTAAAGTGCGTTTCTTATCAACATTAGCCATGAGGCCTTTTTTTCGAACATCGTTGAACACCGGACGGTCATGAGCAATGAGTGGTCTTTTCTTGTCATCCAAATTGGGTAATCTTAATTCCTCAAAGAGAATATTGGCTAAATCCTCGTAGGAGACTTCAGCTTCATA
>NZ_JYNH01000181.1 GCF_000960765.1 Desulfosporosinus sp. I2
TCTGTCATTTCTGTTACTGTAAGAGAATAACCGGATGATCCTTTAATACCAACTTGATTTAACTGGCAGCTTTGCACTTGTTTCAAAACTTCTATAGGAGATATTGAATGTTGAGCCCTCTTAAGCATCATCTCCATCGTATTTACCAGTAGGTAGGCCAGAATGCAAACCGTGACATGAGCTTTGACTCGCTCGGGACGAGTTAAATGGATTGGCCTTAATGCCAACAGGGATTTCATTTCCCGAAACGCCTCTTCTATTTTGTTCTTTTCTCTGTATCTTTGAATGATTTCAGTTTGAGGAATCGTCGTGTCGTTAGTAATGAAGCAAGTTATACCATCCAATCGTCTAATTTCCGTTTCCCCAGTCTTATCAATCATCGCAGATAACTGAAAAGAATGGGCTATTCGTATTGAGCCGTCTTTTTTAGACACTTTAACCTCAATAGGCGTAACGGTTACCTTCATCAATGACTTGAGTTTTCTTTTGGAGATTATTTTTTGCACATCTCGCTCGACAGCTTCCTTTTGACGGGATTTCTTAGCAAGAGCTAGTTTGGCGTTTTGTTCGGCAATCCAAGCCATAGTCTTTGCGATCCGTCTCTCTCGTGTAGCAATATCTTCAAAAAGCCGGGTAACATCAAATGAGAAAATGAACCGTCGTTGTCCGATCCGGCCTTCCCGGGTATAAAAGAACTGATTATCGTCGGTTGGGACGAATTCATGAAGAGCTAGGATCTGTTCATAATCGTTTTTCGAGACAGGTTTCGGAACAAACTCTTGGAATAACGGATGGCAGGCTATTTCATCTTTGTCCATAGCAGACAGATAGGTAAGTCCCTGTGCCTCAAGTAAATCCAGATGATCACCGGATACCATACCGCGATCAAAGACAAGATGACACGTTTTTAAACCGAATCGCTGTTTAAGATCGTTAACCACACCAGGTAAGGTGGTGATGTCCTGAGTATTTCCTTCAAGCACTTTCCAATAAAATGGTGAACCCTGCGGGGTAACCATAAGAGCAATGACGATTTGCTCCAGGTCGGGTCGATGGTCACGGGAATACCCCAGTTTAGCAATCACGCATTGGCTGCCTTCCATATACGTAGAAGTAATGTCATAGAAAAATCCTTCCCCAACAGTAGGATCAAGACGCTGAAGCTGAGTATAGAGATGAGTTTGTAAAGCGCTTTCCTGTTTGTTAAGGGAATCCAATTCCCGGTATACGGCGAAATCATCAGGTATGTTGGGAGACCCAAACACTGCTGGTAGCACGGTACTCTGCATCCACTCCACGACGTGGATTTTACTAAGTGGCTCAATACAGCGATTGAGTACCATAGCCTCGATCAATAAGCCATCAGAGAAAAACTTCTGTAACTGAAACGTTTCCCAAAGGGAATGCAGCAAAATGATGGGCAGAAACAACCAATGCCTTGTGACTACAATATCGGAACTTTTGGCTAAAGCCAGTTCTGAATCCTGTTGTGCTTTAATGATTAATCTCATTCGTTCGGCATCAGCTTCAGACAAGACACCAAGGTTCTGGATGAGGCGGTGCTTGGGTTTCCCGTCTTTATCCCTATAAGAAGCGACGATTTTATAGTAATTGTAGGTCTTACCTTCTTGCTTTATGGTAACTTTTTTCAGAAACATTGTAGCCCTCCAATTCGAATATGTTAGGACTACAATTAGTATACCATACAACACGGTCAATTCATAGGATTATCAGTATATTTTATCCATATATTTAGGACTACGACGTTGGGGTCAGTGCCCTGGAAGCCTTGGTATATAAGGAATTGGCAAAAAATGTCGCCAAACTTGGGTTAAATGTAAAAATAAATTGCAATTCGGGTTAGCGCTTACTCTTGATTTATTTCTTGTTATTTTTTATACTAAGGTTAGGTAGTTTCAAGGAAATGTGTTAGAATATTCAAAATAATATGTATTGTGAGGGTTAGAACTTGGCAGTTACCATTTACGATATTGCACGAGAAGCGAACGTTTCTATAGCAACTGTGTCCAAAGTGATTAATAATAGCGGTAGAATAAGCTCTCCAACACGCGACAGGGTTCATAAAGTCATAGATGAATTGGACTACCGCCCCAATCTACTGGCTTCTGCAATGACTAGTAAGCGCACCTATACTGCCGGTATATTAATACCCGATATTGGCAACCCTTTTTATCCTGATGTTATTCGCGGTGTCGAAGACTTCGCACGCCAAAATAACTATAGCGTTCTGCTTTGTAATACTGATGACAACCTTGAAAAACAGTTGGAATATGTAGAGTTATTGAAACAAAAGTCCGTCGATGGAATAATAGTTGCAGCCGTTGCAGCCTCACCAGAAAGATTAATTGAGACTTTAGGAGATAGCTTGCCCACGGTGGTTTTGGCAAGGCGGATTAAGGATCCTAACCAGCAAATTACGTTTCCAAGCGTTGTTGTTGATAACTTTCGGGGGGGCTATCTTGCGACAAAACATTTGATAGAAAATGGACATAGTAAAATATCCCTGTTAGGGGAGTCTCTACATATTGAGTCTTCCCAAGAACGTATGCGTGGATGTATTCAAGCGCTGGAAGAACACTTTTTAGCGTTGCACAGTGTAGAATTTTGTACCCGTAATCTAGGATTTGAAGGTGGTTATAACGCTACAATAAATTTGTTAAAAAAAACATCCCCCCCTACCGCCATTTTTGCTGATACTGACTTATTAGCCTTCGGCGGCATGAAAGCAGCTAAAGAATTAGGATATAGGGTTCCTGACGACATTTCGTTTATCGGATTTGATAATACTGCTTTATGTACCATTGTTGACCCTCCGCTGTCATCAATAGCTCAGCCAATGTACGAATTGGGACAAAGAACAATGGAAATATTAATTGGCAAAATCTCTGGGTTGTCCGTACCCGAACTGACAGTCTTAGACATATCTTTAGTGGAAAGACAATCTGTGAAAAGGATTACCGATGTTTAGAAGCCATAAATTAGTTAAGCGGTTAACTAGTATGTTAAGAGATCTTGTTCGGGTTCAAAAAATCATATTGAGCTCTTAAAACCAAAGAAGTTGTACCTCGTAAAGAAAAGTCTGAAACCTTTTTAGGTAGCTAGTCATTTCTTTTCTTTATAATGTGCTTTCTAGAAATCAAAAAAACTACCATGCACGCAGTGTGGTAGTTTTTTTGATTTAGCTATATTATTTCAAGTTTTTGTTTTCTTCGACCAAAGTCCTTAAATTCGGACGAATGTAGCTGTTGGTATTTCTTGGGCCCAACTCCGAAATACTTCTTAAATAACCTAGTAAACTGAGGACAGCCGCCAATACCCACTTGACATGCAGTTTCACTGACACTGAATTGCTTCTTAAGGTGATGTGCAGCCAGCACCATTTTTTTTTCATTGATATAATCAACAATAGTCCGATTAAGGTATTTCTTAAACAGATATTGGAGGGTTCGCTCGGATACATTTAGTTGTCTAGCCACCTCACTGACAGTAATCTTATTATTCAGATTATGGTCAATATAGTCTAATGCAGCTTCAAAAGTATTTGGAGAATGTAACTGACCTTTTAACAGTCTCTCACTTTTAACAGCTAGTAAATCAATACTTTCTAATATTAGGCTCTTCAACGCTTGTTCAATGCCATACCCCCGGCTTTTTTTCGCAGAGTAATAGGTATCTATGAATAAAAAATATGCAAACATCTGCTTTTGAGCGACAGTAATAACTTTATGCCCGCTTAAAAAAGACTCAATCGACTGGTCCTGTATTGATTTAGGCGATAAATTGTTATCGGTTTCAATTTGAATTAAGAAATAAATTAGCTGGAGATCCTGTAACTTACTTACGCTGATTTCGTGAATAACTTCCGAGTCGGCTACAAAAATGTCTCCTTGTTTGACCTTATAAACATTATTACCATATGAAAAGTTACCTTCTCCTGAGGTAACAATACATAATTCATAGCAATCATGAAAATGAGGCTGATTTGAAATTTGCATGAGATTAAAATCGCATAGATATCCAATTTTACAAGATACTGTGTACTTTCCAAAAGACTCATTTACCTGCATACCATTAATGGGACTGGAGGAAAAATTATAATTTTTATCCATCGCTGCTACCTCCTTTATTTATAGTTTTTAAAATATGGCTTAGTTAAACTCTAGTGTTGATTTTGCCCAAGATAATTAATAATGCTCTCAGGCGACCCTGAATTCTGACAAACGCAAAGATTTGTAGGTTTCCCTAACCCGAAATAGACAGGCAGTGAAAAGCATTTCCTTGAGGTTGGCTTGAGTTTTCTCAAAGCCTTTAGCATCTAAGAACTTGAACCATGCTAAATAGTTATCCAGATACTTGCTGGCTACGCCACAAAAATGCTCCATCCAATCCTTAAGACGTTTGTGAAAGCTATTTACGTTCTGGATGTGGTAGATTCCTTTCTTGACATGCTCTTCGGTACTTTTAATACGATAATGCTCCAAGCCATTCTCCCTAGCAAAAATCGAGTAAGACCGCCAAGCATCGGAACAAAGAATATTTGATTCCGAAACCTTTGAACCAATGAGTTTATCCACTTGCTTTTTGCTGATTCGACCTCGGCAAGATACTTTAGAAACGGTGTTCTTATCATGGTCACGAGCAACCAATACGCAGACTTGTTCGTGACTGATGCCTCGAAATTTAGCAACCCCACCCCGTTTTCTAGGCTTGCGATAGGTGATTCCACGTTTCCCTTTCTCTGAATAGAGAAAATAGGTTTCGTCAGCCTCCAAGATTCCCTTGAATGAAGGAATATCCATCTGGCGTAGGGCAGTTAACAACTTGTGTCGCCAGTAAAACAAGGTTACGTGGGAAACGTCCAAAATCTCTGCTGATTTACGAAGTGGAAGTCCCTGGAGCATACAGTCAATAAAGTGAATCCACTTATTCGGATAGCGAGTTCTTGCTAAAGGAGTGGCCGTTAAGTCGCTAAAAGTCTTGGAACAGTCCTTACATCGATACCGTTGACGACCCTTGAACTTGCCAAACCGAACAACATGGGAACCTCTACAATGAGGGCAAGTAAAGCCTTCGCTAAACTTCTTTTCACGGAGTTCGCTAATCAGTCTAGCATTGCCTTGGGTCGAGTTGCTCTGCATATTTTGTATTTTAAGGACAAGTCGTTCCGTTTCGTCGTAGCTTAAACGAGAGATAAGCTCAATTATCGAGCCAAAGAGTGTTCCGTCCATGAATAGAGTCCTCCTTAAATAGGTTCCTAACTCTATTGTAAGACATGGCTTGGACATAAGTATCAAATATCAAGATCACTCTTTAACTAAGCCTAAAATATTAATCGCTTTTTCGTTTTTAATCAATTTATTTTCGTATTAAATCATTTATTGGCAGTTGCCTTCAATTATACTACAATTATACTACAAGCATCAATCAAGTTTTGGAGGTGTAAAAAGATGAATTACCGTGAACAAATTCTTGCAACACTAAATCACAAGGAACCTGAGCATGTTGCCATTGATCTGGGGTCTACTTCTAGTTCGAGTATCTCGGCAATTGCTTACAGCAACTTAATTAATTATTTGGACCTGCCCGTCAAACAAAACCTCGTATATGATGTAGTTCAGCAAGTTACACAGCCGGATATGTATGTACTGGATCTATTTAAGGTGGGCGTCGTAGATATCGGAAGAGCTTTTAATACTGAAAAAACTGATTGGCATGATGTGACCCTGAGTAATGGAGAGACCGCCCAATACCCCAAATGGTTCCACCCTGAGCTTCAAGCTGATGGAAATTATTTTGCTTTTAATGAAAACAGGGAATGCTTAGCCAGAATGCCCGTGGGAGCAACCTTTTTTGATCAAATGCTCTTTCCCTATATCGATAATTACCCTGACAATTTTAAAGAACTGCCGAAGGATATGGAGAAAGTTCTTTGGGCGGCTTTTCCACCGAGTCCTTTTGACCACATAAATGAACCGGATTTCTGGCAAAGGTTGAGAGAAAAGGCGATTTACCTTAGAGAAAATTCTGGCCGGGCCGTTATGATTGCCGCTGGGTGCAACCTATTTGAATGGGGAACATATCTAAGGCGTATGGATAACTTCCTCATGGATATAGCAGTTGAACCCGAACAGGTTGAGAAATTCCTTGATGCCCTTATGGAAATACATCTTGCCACCCTTGATAAAATATGTACCGCTGTAGGTGATGTTGTAGACATTGTTAGACTATGTGATGATCTAGGCACCGATACCGGCCCCTTCATGCATCCGGATACCTATAGAAGGATCTTTAAACCACGGCATAAGATTTTATGTGACTATATTAAGAAACATAGCAATATGAAAGTTTTCATTCATTCCTGTGGTTCCATCTACAAGCTAATGCCTGACTTGATTGAAGCCGGTTTTGAAATCTTTAATCCAGTGCAAACGGTCTGCCGCGATATGGATGCAGCACGGTTAAAAAAGGAATTTGGGAAAGATGTTGTTTTCTGGGGCGGCGGCTGTGATACAAGAACAGTTTTAAACCACGGTACCCCTGAGCAAGTGAGAGAGCATGTAAAGCGAAATATTGAAATTTTTGCTCCGGGAGGAGGATTTGTTTTCAATACAGTCCACAATATTATGCCAGATGTTCCGCCAGAAAACATTCTTGCTATGTTTGAAACCGTAAATCAATATTAGAATATTAGCCTCGAAAAATATCCGCAATAACACATCTTAAGGGTAGAAATTTTTTATAAGAAAATAGAGTTCAGGTAATTATTAATAGAGGTTGTTACAAAATAACAAAAAACATTTAACTGGCGAACAGACGTACTTGAATTCTTACGTTTTAGCGGCTTCAGAACCTCTCTCAGAATGTGCACTAGATAAGAAATCGAGACGTTGAGAAAGACCTACTCAAAAAAGTGTATAAACATCCCTTGGTCCCAAAATGGGGTATAGGTAATAAATTCCGATGACGTATTTGCCATTTATGCGGCTTGAATGAGTATCGTCTTACGGTCGTAAATGGCTTGTTCCGCAAGTCGCCTTAGTTCTTGATTCCGTCCTTTTGGAACGAAGTTTTCTTTGGCATGATGTATCATACCAAGGATTAATCGGCTCAAATCGGTCAGTCGAAGATAGGTATCTACTCGTTTTTGTCCACGTACAGTTAGCTTTTTGTGATGTAATACTCTATCAAGCAAATTGGCTTCTAAGGCGAAATTCAGTTCAACTTGCTTTCTGAAAGTGATAAAGGCCTCTGCTAATTTGGATCCTTGTGCTATTGGACCGAAAAATTGAGGGTTTTCCTCAAACGAAAATTCAAAGCGTCTGTCACAAGTCCCCCAGCGCAAGCAAGAGTTACAATGGGTTGCATCTCCCACATATTCTACGGTCATTGTTTCGGCGTCAAATCCGTCATACCCTGCTAGGTGTCCTTCCGAACACAGTATCCGTCCTAATTCATCGCAGACTTCTGGGCGGATCATATCTTTTTTTACTTCGGTAAATACTGCAGTACGGTATTTCTTAAGTGCTTCAATCTTATCTTGCCCCCCAATATAAGCCATGTCTGCTGCCATATGTGGCAGATGGAGATCCAATTCTTTCATGCGTTCCAGACAGGGTAGCAGCATATTGCTATCCGAGGTTTTGGCATGAACCACTACAGAGCCTAATGGCATCGGTCCTTGCGAACTACCACAGATGACCGTATTTTTTCGATATCCAATAAAATACTTGTTTTGATTGACTTTGATCCGTTGTCTGCCTACTTTAGCATCGTTATCAGAAAAACGGGGCGGACAGGTACATTTTTCAGGAGTCTTGCAGGTGCATTCCTTTTTGAATCCGCCTACGGCTGCGAAGATAGGACGCGAATCTAACGCCGTGATCATGAGGTTCAAAAAGCCTTCCATCTTTACTGCTTGACTTAAAAAAGGCTTGGAAAGTTCATTGATCGTATCGTCACTTATACTCAAAAGTGCGCGAAACCGACTTAGAGCTGCGTGACTCGGTACCTTAGTGCCTGTAATACAGAGGAAATTACGATAGTCTTGATGCTTGGCTTTCGACAACTCTTTGCACATTTGACGAAATGAGATGAATTCTGGTCGCGTGAAGTAAAGAATATGCATGCGAAACAATATAACTGGGTCCCAAGGTTTACGTCCACGTGGATCAACAATTAGGCGAGGAAATAGGTTCCTAATTTGATCGTCTTTTATAAAAGTTATGTAATCAATGAGGTCCTCATCAAACCAAGTGTGCTATAATAGAGGGGTGAGAATATGTCTAGTTGAATCAAGTTTTACACCTCTTCCTTGTGCGTTAATTTGGCTTGTCACCTTATTTTACCGCACAAATGGTTAGAGGTGTAATTATTTTTACCGAACTGTCGTTTGGGCCGTTAATGTTTTTTGTAACAGACTCTAATAGGGCTAATTCAATTTGTGGAGGAATAAGTAATGTCAATTCTAAATGACTTGCAAGAAGCAGTAATCGAAGGTAAGGCACCTCTTGTTAAAGAATGTACAGAAAAGGCGATTTCCGAAGGA
>NZ_JYNH01000182.1 GCF_000960765.1 Desulfosporosinus sp. I2
TTGGAGACTATGAAAAGACCATTAAAGCGTCGCGGCAATATGCAGAAACTCTGTTAACACGCTACATGCTGAAAGATCACCTCGATCAAGTTCCTGCTGTCACACAGGCCTTAACTGAGGGATACTATTCTCATGGATATCCCATCGGACATCGAGAAGCCAAAGAATTGGGACTGAAAGTGACTCAAGCGCAGGGCGAGCTTTGGGATATAATCTGGGAATTATATTTAGGCTATGAAGAACTTTTTGAGAGAAAAGAAAATTAGTTAAAAATAGGTTGCGTGTTGTCCTTTGATACGATAGGATAAACGTAGATTAATTGGCTAATCTATAAGTAACGTTAACATTAATTATTAATTTTTATGGATTGTTTGTTATAATAATGGAGGTGTACAAAATTATGCTGACAACGTTTGGATTTATTACCCCTATGACAGCAGGTATTGTTCTTGTCATTGCGCTAGTAATTTTTGGACCGGGAAAGCTGCCGGAATTAGGGAAAGCATTGGGTAAAGGGATTAAAGAATTTAAAGATTCTAGTGAAGGAAATACTAAAACCGAAGACATAAAAGAAGTAAAAGAAGTTAAATCGGAAAAATAGTCGAATACAAAGACGGAGCTAAATAGCTCCGTCTTTGTATTCGTATCAAAAAATGCTTTTTTAATTAAACCTGTAATGAATTGTACTTGTCCTTAGATTTTACTACATAGATAGAATTGCCCGAATGAGGAAATAGTATTATAAAGGATTTATTTATACTTTTTGAAGGGAAATAACTATGCATAACCTAAACTATGAAACCATGAGTCGTGTGAAGCTGATTTATCTGTATGTCTCGAAAATTTTCCCAATGGTTAAATATGAACTTGCGGGCTGGAAAAACTTAGCAGAAAAGCTGCCTGATGCCCGCTTAAGTAAGCAAGCGACTGAAAGTATCCGTGCAAAAGCCTTTCATTGCCAAGGGGGAAGCATTTATGCACTCTATCCAGGTGTAAATCAGGAAGCAACGGTTCAATTTATTGTTGCTTATCAAACGATGAGTGATTATCTTGATAATTTAGTCGACAGCCTTGAGGTTCAAGATGAAAAGGCATTTTCTCAACTGCACATAGCCATGCAAGAAGCCTTAAACCCTCTAGCAGTTCCTTCGGATTATTATAAGTATTATCCTTATCGAGAGGATGGCGGATATCTAGTGCAGCTCGTTAAAACCTGCCAACAATGCATAATGAAGCTTCCGTCATATAATATTGTTCAAGAAGAAAGGCTAGAGCTTGCTAAACTTTATGCGTGCTTACAAACTTATAAACACTTAGCGTACGAGGAACGGGAATCAAAAATGTTAAACTGGATTAAACCATACTTAGCGGATGATTCTGAAATAACAGTTTGGGAATTTGCTGCAGCATCGGGTTCAACCCTGGGAGTTTTTTGTCTGTACGCTATCGCTTTTGATCCGCAATTATCCGTAGAACAATCCATGAAAACTAAGCAAGCCTATTTTCCCTGGATTTGCGGCCTCCATATATTGATGGACTATTTCATTGATCTACGTGAGGATAGAGAAACTAATCAATTGAATTTCGTCGCTTATTATGACCATACGGAAATGATTTATGAACGCTTGCAACTATTTGTTAGTAATTCCCTGATTCAAGCGAATAAACTTGATTATCCAGAATTTCATACCATCGTTGTTCAAGGGCTTTTAGCTATGTATCTGTCCGACGAAAAAGGTGATGACAGGGAAATAAGGTCAATAAGTAAACAATTATTAAAGGATAGTGGATGGGGAGTAAATCTACTCTATGGGTTATGTCGCCTTTTGAGAAAGGGTAAGGCTCTATAAAACTTTATAGAAGGTTAAAGCTATGTTGACCGGTATAGAACGGAATCGGCCAACTCAAGTAGGGTCGACTTATAGGGACTCGCGGGGATTGTATTAAGGCAAGTTTTTGCTTGATTGATACATTGGGTAGCTGTAGCTTGTGCTTGTTCAAGACATCCAGTGCTAATAAGGGCCTCTTTGATACTTTGTGTACCCTGGGTAGATACCTTTCGAGTACTCAAGATTTCTTTGAGCCAATTACCGTAAATCGGGTTATCCAAAAGATAAAACAACGGAAGTGTAACGTTTCCATTTATAATATCAGCTCCGACAGGTTTACCTAGGCATTCTGCATTCCCATTAATATCTAGAATATCATCTGTTATCTGATAGGCATAGCCAAGGTTTAGTCCATATTCCCGCATAAGGTTCAGTTTTTCTGAATCTGAACCAGCAAGGTAAGCACCAGACTGACAACAAGCTGCCAGAAGAATTCCCGTTTTATTGGCGATGCGACGAAAATAATGCTGTATTCCAATATAACTTGAGAATTTCTCATCTGCTTGATTGACTTCTCCATGACACATTGCTTGAATAGCCTCAACAAGGTAAGTCATACTTTTTAGTAACTGGTTAGTCGATAGAATATTAAAGGCTTCAGCGAAGAGATAGTCCCCAGTAAGTATTGCAGCATGGTTGCCGTATAAAGAATTAACGGTCGGTTTCCCACGTCGGGTTGTAGATTCATCGATCACATCGTCATGAATCAGGGAGGCCATGTGAATAAGCTCTGTCGCAACAGCTGCCTGTATCATTGATGGATTTAAGGGAGAAAAACATAAACCACTATAGAGAGTCAGAAGTGGACGAATTCTTTTGCCGCCAGATTCCAATAAGCTGACGCAGCTCTGTTTAATGAGGCCATCGGCTTTTTCGAATACGATCTGTAACTGATCTTCCACGAAAGTTAATTCAGTAAACTGATGAGTGGGGATTAATGTGTCTGGGGTGGTATGGAGTTGTTGAATACTCATAGCATCGCCTCTGCCCTCTATTAATTAATCTTTAATAGTATGTCTTTATGGACTTGATTGGATACCCTTTATTGAAAAGATTTCCAAACTATTCCGCTTTGATGATATGAGTAATAATCCTTGTAAAGGGAAATCTATAATGTTGAATAGATCTTATAGAAATATAAAACCAAACAAAGGAGGTCAATTTGATGAGTCACGAAAATGACAAGGAGCATGCTTCCCAATTAAATCGACAGACTTGGGAACCAGCAGGGGTCGTGAGCGTCTTAAACGATGATAGCACACTAAAGTTTGGCAAAGATGGTCGTAAAAATGCTAAGGGTGGAATACTTACATTAGAAGTAGATCAAATAGTTCATAATAAAGGAATTATGGAAGGGAGTCAAAATCAATTCGACTCTGAATAATTACAAAAAACCCAGTTCGTGTCCAATAATAACACAGCTGGGTTTTACTTAAAAAATAGAAATAAACTCAACTCATTAGCTAAAGCTAAACATTATCTGAGGATCACTTAGCTGAATTACTAAGAGGTGATATGAATGACCCAATATAGTGTTTGGAAGGACCTTTTAAAACCAACCATTTTTGCCTTCCTGCTTGCGGTTGCAATCCCAGGGGGGATTGCTGGAGCTTATTATTTATATAGTATGTATTTCTAATTCAAAGTGCGAAGAGTTTAGGGTTAGAGGTGGATTTAATTATTAGGAGTTTATTTCATTGGCGGTAAATGGAGTTTTAGCTTTTGACGATTAAGAATACGGTACTTATGTAATCGAAAATATCGATGGCAGAAAAGAAATGATTTAACGAGGAAAAAGGTTTTTTTCATGAAATAAATTAAAAAATACTTCATATATCCAGTAATAATGAGCTTAATCCTAAAAATATTCCAAAGTTTAAGTGGAAATAATGGCCATACTGTGGAATAGTTTCCATAATTTAAATATATGGTGTCCATATTGACGATTTATGCATATTAATGATAATCTTCTCTATAGAGGAAAATGAGTAAATAGCAATTTTATATATAGACTGTATATTGAATACTTCTATAGTGAAAGAGAGGTTTGGATATGGAGAGTATCTTAGCAGGACTCATTAAATTTAGAACTCAAGACTATGAGGAACACAAGAATTTGTTTTGTAGACTGAAGAATCGTCAAGAGCCTCATACGTTATTTATTGCATGTTCAGATTCACGTGTAGTACCAGAATTAATTACAAAATCTTTACCAGGAGAAATATTTGTTGTTAGAAATATTGCTAATATTATTCCAAAATATCACGAAACACAAGAAGATCTAACGATATCTGCCACTACTGCCGCCATTGAATATGCAGTTAAGGTATTAAACGTAAAAAGTATCATTATCTGTGGACACTCGAATTGTGGTGGATGTGCATCCATTTATTTACCTGATGCAGTCCTAGATAATATACCCAATGTAAAGAAATGGCTAGAGTTAGCTGAAAATGTTAAGACTAGAGTAATGGAAGAATTAAAAGATGATGATGAACTCATGAAGAGGGAATGGCTGACAGAACAGATGAACATTGTTGAACAAATAAAACATTTGTTAACTTACCCATTCATCGTCGAAAAGTACAATAATAAAGAGCTTGAGATTGTGGGTATGTATTACACCATAGAAACAGGAGAAGTCTTTATTTATAATAGTAAAAAAGGATTTTTTGAACTTGCAAACTGAGCTAGTTAATCTGAAAGCATATTAAAAACTCCCACTGAAAAAGTGGGAGTTTAAATTTGATAAAAGATGAGAGGAACGATTTAGTTTAATGTCTTTACATATTCAGCAACAGCAGTCGACTGCATCTCTTCCCAAGTTTGAAATTGAGTAGTTTTCTTTATAAATGCGTCAAATTTATCATCAAGAAGGGACATGAACTCCTCAAGGCTGTTTACAGCGAATTTTCCGATGATGAGCAGCTCACTAAAATTTGAAAACTGGGTATGTTCCGCCATAAAAGACGGTGTAAACAGATCCTTAAAACTTACCATATTAAGAGGTTTTTCATTGTCATTAGCACGTTTTTCAAGGCTTTCAGCTAAGTTTTCTAAGTCGGAATTTTTGAGGTCAGACATATATTCACCACCCTTCCAAGACGTTCGAAAAAAACGCAAAGTATAGCTTAAAAGTAGTCGCTGACAAAGGTATTTCGAAGGCTTATTCGAACACTAGAACCTATTATATTACAAAGTAAGATATAGTAAAGATAAATTCACTTATTCAGAGTCCTTTTTGAAGGATTGTTCCTCATTCCAAAATGTACCGCCGGGACTAAATGCCTCTGTGCTTAGTATTTCCATTTCTCCTTCACGTAACGCCGTATTAAAGAATTGCTCGATGGTAACTCCTAGTTTAGAACATACATGATTAAAACGCTCACGTTCCTCATCCGTGACAGGAATTACAAGATATTGCGTCTTCAAAATTATCACCTCGTATATTTGATTCGCTAAAAAGGACAAAAAACCTTTTATTAAACGGACATTTTCTTTCTTTTATAGGGGGCTCACGTTTAAGTGTAAGCAAGTGAAATCACTTTTTCCATGCAAATTCACTGAAACCTTAATAAATTCTTAACATGAATACCCTTGAATATTTATAACTCTGTTGTATTATATTAAGCAGATAGAAATTCCTACTCAGCTAGGAAAAAGAAGACTATATGAAAAAGGCGAAAATAAACTCTGTCGCAAAAAGATCCAACTGCAGGATCTTTTTGCATTAGAACCGGAGGGACACTTTTTCAAAATCTTGTCCCAATATCTAGACAAGACTATGGGACATTGCGCCTATAATCTCCGGACGCGGAGATTATTTTTTTATTTTAATGCAAATCAAACGGTAGATAAAGCGAGCTCGGGTATTGGGTAATCGTTCGAGAACATGATATGCTACTATTGGTATTACAAACGAAAATGAGGTTTGTCATGATTGATATGTCAAAGATTGAGACTAAAGATCTAAAAATTGGGGGATACTTAGTACTTTTACTATCTTCTCTACTTTACGGAGGGAATGTTGTAGCAGCTCGTTTTATTTCAGGTGATATACCACCAATTACTTTGGCTGTCTTACGAGGGCTGTTTGGGTTGTTAGTATTATTTCCGTTGGCCAGGCGTTCTTTACGTCAAAGCCCCATGCTAAATAGACAAGATTTACTTCGTTTCGCACTGATGGGATTTCTCGGTATAACGGTCGCTTATGCATCTTTTTTATGGTCTATACAATATAGTTCAGCCACAATTGTGTCAATTATTTCTGCAACAAACCCTGCAATTACCATTACACTTTTAGCTTTCGGCTGGAAAGTAATTCCCTCAAAGTTAAGAGCGTCTGGAATTGCGCTTTCCTTCTTAGGTCTTTTAGTCGTAATTGCTCAAGGCTCTTTCGCTCGATTGATTTCTTTGAACTTAAGTACGAGTGACCTGGTTATGTTGCTTAACGTTTTGGCAGTTTCATTATTTACAATTATAGGTCAAGGGGTAATGACAAAATTTTCACCTATCGTGACAAGTGTTTATTCTCTTCTCTTCGGTACGATTTTCTTGTTGCCCTATGGGATTTGGGAAGCGGTTTACAAAAGTTGGAATTTTACAGGCTCGAGTATGTTAGTTCTATTGTACATGGGATGTGTTGTGACTGGTATTGCCGTCTTGCTTAATTTTGAGGGAATTAGTCGTCTTGGCAGTGGAAAAGCTGCTATATTTGGCAATATTTCACCAGTATTTGGCATTTTATTTGCTTGTATTTTCTTAGGAGAACGTTTGGAATTATATCACTGGGCCGGGTTCACTCTAGTACTAGCTGGTATTGGCTTATGTTTGTGGCCCTCAAGTGCTAAAAAAACTTCACAAATTCTTCACATAGAGGTCACGGAACGGTAACAAATGTAGATTAAGATAAATACATAAGGTCCTTCGTCAATAAAGATTAGAAAGAGATGTAAATAAAAATGAAATTAATTATTATCTTAGTTATAATTGGTGCGATTCCTTCCTTATTAAGGGCATTACCAACCGTGGATGAGTACATAGACTAAATAGTGCTAGAATAACAAAACCCGTTAATTTAGCGGTTGACATAAACTTTCTTCTCATTCTCCTCCTAAACCCCTCTCGCGAGGGTTTTTTTATACTAGTCAGAAAGTATAACTTCGTTATATACTGCAAGAAGGCTAATACGTGCGAAGACAGTGTCTTCGTCTGGAAGCATAAGGGCAACTAAGGCGGCCGCCAAAATTTAATGTCCGCAGTATCACGCACCGATTCATCGATGAGGATGTAAAAGCCTTAAAAGAGAAGCTAGCGAAAAAGAAATTACCCAATGCAAATTTATAAAGAGGGAATGATCAAAAAACATTGTGCATAGAAAAATGCCACAATTCAAAAGCTATACTTTAAACAGGAAGCTGTTTTAAGTATTGGTGGAGGTGTATAGTTGTGCGAGAATGGAAAGATTTAACCAAGGATGAGCAAGAGATCATTACAACGATGAGGATGCAGGGTATTACCCCTGAGGAACTATTACAAAGGATGCGTAAATCTGGTAGAATGAATGAGCAAGCGATGGAAGGTTTAAAAAAAGCCCTCGAAGATGTCAAACCATTTTTCGTCCATTAGGGATTATTCGACTACATATTTTTCGCATAAGTCTGCTGGACATAATGGATCTACTTCTGGCATAATCAAAGGGATTAGATAAACCTCTGAGGTTTTTCTAATCCCTTTAATTATGTCGCGTGATAAATGACCTGTATAATTCGTTGTGTGTCCTGACACAAGTCCAGCTTGAAGCCATTTTTCGTTTAACTGTTCCTTTGCCCTGCGTTTTAAATCATAGCTTTCCTGAGGCATTCTCAACTCTCCTTTATTCACTCGATGATACCTGAATTGCAAAGTCATTTACATTATTAGCTATATTAAGTATACAGCATTAATTCTTAGCTTTCTAGTGGGAAGCTTGTACTTATTGAATGAAGACTTTATTGCTTTATAGCTAAGCTAAATTTTAGGAGTTAGAAATGCATATTGACAAGACAGTGGTTTTAATCCATGGCTACAACAAAAATGAATCAGACATGCTTACCCTAAAATCAAACTTAACTGATCTAGGATACAATTGTATTACTCTAAATCTTCCGACAAGGTTCGGAACACTCGATGAGTGCAATCAAGTACTACAAAGTGAACTGAATAAGATACTTTCAACAATGGCTGAGCAGCAACAGCTTCATTTGGTTGGACACAGTATGGGCGGCCTTATCATAAGGAGTTATCTGGCAAACAACTTCTCTCCGAACATAGGTCGATGTGTTTTAATTGCACCACCCAACAATGGGTCCAAACTAGCTGACCTAGCCATCAAACTATTCTCACCAGTGACGAAAATCTATAAGCCTTTGAATGATCTCAGAACTAATAGTAATCAAATTTCGCAACCTGTTAGTATTCCATGTCCTGAGATAGGAGTCATTGCCGGTAACAAAAGTAATCTGTTGTTAGGAATTCTTTTACTTAACGAAAATGATGGCAGGGTAGAAGTTGACTCGACTAAACTAGATGGAATGAAGGATTTTATTGTTAAACGGTATAGCCATAAGGAAATACATCACAGATATGATATTGCAATTCTGATCGATAACTTCT
>NZ_JYNH01000183.1 GCF_000960765.1 Desulfosporosinus sp. I2
AGCGCATCACTCAAAAAAAGGGGATCCTCGTGTTATTGGTTCGATTGCCTATTTATTACCATTGACCTCTACAATAGTCTTGATCTTGCTAGGCGGAAAGCAAGTAAGTTATGTTACTATCATTGCTATGTTATTAATTATTATGGGGGCAGTTATTGGGTCGTTAGACCTCTTACGCCCCCTGGAGGAAAACAGAGAAAACATAAAAGTTACTATGGAAGAAGGATAGGGATAACAACTATTTACATTTTTAGGTGTGCGGGGAAATAAATTTCTTTTATATTGTCAGATCGTTATTTTTGATTATGATCTGACAATTTTTTCTTTGATTTTTTACAATAGCAGGAGAAATGAGGGAAAATGTGGAAGACATACAAGGCGTTATTAAAGTTTGTAATTGTTTAGTTCAAAAAAAATAAATTGCCAATTGAAGCGGACAATTTCTATTCAATAAATACGTTAGAGCATATCTTTAGATTTATTATCACTTAAGCATGTTTAAAAATCAACCTTTAAATATTGAACACAATTAAATTTCTTAACTATTAGTGGGGGGATGCTCTGAGAGCTTAACACCAGCGAGAAGATTGTTGCTTAAATAAAGTTTTCTTAATAAATCTATTATGACAAACATGTGTCGCTCAATTTTTGCCATAAATTACATATTGGGGTAGAGTAGAAGAAAAGAGAAATTAAGGGAGTTTGAGATGGATGATTTAAAACATACAGAAAGGTTATTAAACCTTGTGTATATGATACAGAATTCTCCTGGAATTCAAGCAAGAGAATTAGCTAAGATATTTGGGAGGACAACTCGGACTATTCAGAGGGATATTTGTAACCTTCGAAAAGCGGGATTTAGCATTACTTCATCAACCGGAGCCGCCGGAGGATTTGCATCGAGGGGTTCTTATTACTTAAAGCCTCTTGTTTTTACGGGTGCGGAGGCTTTGGCTGTATTTGTTGCCTCACGAGTGTTATTAGAACAGAATGGATTTCCATATACAAACGATTTGAAGTCAGCCTTAGGAAAGATCTCTCAAGTGATTTGCGAGAAGGATGAGCAATTCTTTCAAAGCTTGGAACCCAAGACCAGTGTTGTAATTAAACAGATGAAAGATTATTACCCATGGGAGAAAATCTTTTCACAAATTAATCAAGCAATTTTAGATCAAGTAACTGTTGAAATTAATTATGACTCATATTCTAGCCACACTGTTTCAGTTAGAAGAGTAAACCCGTATCACATGTTGTTTCGTGAAGGTTGTTGGTATCTTATTGGTTTTTGCCAACTGCGTAAAGAAATTCGTATTTTCCGCATTGATCGGATAAGGAACTTAGATATATTAAACACTAAATTTCAAATTGCTAGTGAGTTTTGTCTTGAAGACTTCTTCAAAAATAGTTGGTATTTGGGTAAAGGCAATCCAATAATCGTAAAAGTACGTTTCAATCCACCTGTGTCGAGGCTGATCAGAGAAAATATCTGGCATCCTACGCAGAAAATTGAGGAGTTAGAGGGAGATAGCCTTATCTTGACTGTTTGCGTTGAGGGAACATGGGAAATCAAAAAGTGGATTCTAAGCTGGGGTGCTGGGGCTGTATGTTTGGAGCCGGAGGAGTTGAGGGAGGAGATAAGGAGGGAGGTGCAAGAGCTGTTGGCTAAATACTACGATAATGCTTGAGAAAATTGGAACTGAATTTTATAAACATAACTTTCAGATAGAGATTTGAAGATTAATGGCGTACTGTATTATCCGATATCATTTGGGTTTACGGGACTGATCTAGTCAAAAGTAAGAAGAGTTTCTTTTAATTGAAAGATTTAGATTTGTATGAAGAAGTAGGTTTTTCGGAAACAAGTATTTGTAACTCAACTTACGGTCGCGACCGAGTTGACAAAATAAGCAATTCATGCAGATGCTAATCCTAGTCTGTGCTTCATAAGTCTTGGAAGTATGTTCATGAAATCAGTAAAAATCTTATCAATCATTATCTTGGAGAGGAAAGGAATATCACGAATCGTGACATAAATAAGTTCACGATAAGTAAAAACGCCACTCTAAACTCAATTTAATTAATCTCATCACAGAACTCATAAAGCATCCCTCGATGAGCCTTACTTTCCTGATTTTCCCTGGTTTCAAACACTTAATATCATTGAAACAAAGGAGGATTTTTATGGTTCGATTGTCTTACCCTATTGAAATGGAGATAGCCGGCAATACCGCAATGTGGACAAGACCGGATACCGGTGACTGTCCGGTCAGCTATCCAGCTCCAACATATTCTGCTGCCAAGGCTATTTTTGAATCTGTTTTATGGGGGCCGGATGTAGAAATAATCCCCACAAAAGTGGAGTTGTGTGCGCCCATACAATACCACTCCTATTGCACAAACTATGGAGGACCTTTGCGAAAACCAAAATTGATTAAAGAGGGAAACAACTATCAGTTGTATGCTACCGTGTTAATTGATGTCTGTTATAAACTGTACGCAGAAGTTGTTTCAAATAAAGAAAAAAGCAGATTGCCGGAAAGTGCTGTGCAGTGGGATAAAAAAACGACCTCACCCGGTCATGCTTATCAAAGCATTTTTGAAAGACGACTTAAACGAGGTCAGTGCTACTCCATTCCGGCATTGGGATGGAAAGAGTTCACTCCCTCATATTTTGGCGAATTTCGTGACTCAACACAGGTGCTGTCTGATTTGCTTCCAGTAATCATACCATCCATGCTTAGACAGGTCTTTTCCAAGGGATATGCTTCTCCTGTTTCCTATGAATACGACAAAGACCTTATCATTCAAGATGGCGTGCTTGAATATCAAAAACGGGGGAAATACGATGCTGAATGAATTGTATAGTTTGTCTGGCACTTTGGAAAGCAAAGGTATCCCCACTAAGGAGTGGCATGATAAATACAAAGAATTGCCTAAGGTTACTTCAAAAACTCCCTGTATCAGAATATGGATTACCAAGGATGGATCGATCTGTGAGCTTGAAAGTATAAGTGCAGAGCTTGCACAGTCGATAAGAAAGTTCGGAAATTTTCAAGGAACTTTTCCTGCCTTCAATATTGCTCCACTATACCGTATTATCGATGAGAAGCATATTTTGGAGCTGGAACGTTTTGAAAAAGATCACACAGCGCTCGACTTGGATAAAATCAGATTATGGTGCACTACTGGTAATTGGAATATCGGGCTTGTCAAAAAGGTGAAAAGGTGTTTACATGATATTCCCCTAAACCTGATGAAATTAATCAGTAGCCCGGAACAGTCGGAGAGTGCTCTTATCTCAGAGTTGGTACATTTGGCGAACGGTTTTTCGGACAAACCAGAAAAAAGTTTCAGAGCGGCTTTGGAGAAATGTATTTTCATAAAGCTTCAAAAACAAGAGGACATTAGTATAGCGCTTGCCATACTGTTCCATAAGGGAAACCCCAAAAAAACATCTATAAATGATACAGGTCCATCGTTGTCAGTTGTATTGGATCTATTTGATTGGCGGCAGTATGGGTATCCCGTCGCCAGCGAACAAACTACCGAATGGATAAATAATAGGTTGTTGATATCTGCTGGATCTGGGTTTTCTAACCTGTCTGCAGAAGTTGAAAAGGATGCTTTCGGAATACCTTTCGATAAAGTAGGCGAACCTATGAAAACTATGCCAAGCGTGAAACTCAACGGATTTGACGTAATCCTGCGTTCAATGTTCAACGGGTATCCTTGCCAGAAGCGTTATAATAAGATAGATGATGCTTCTTATCCCATCGCAAAGGAAAACCGTTCGCTTGTCAAGAAATCACTTGAATGGGTAGCCGACTCTAAGAGAGAAGGAGTTACATGGCGAAAAGTTGATAAGAATGAAATCGTATTTGTATACCCCTCTAAATTACCTGAAGTTCCAGCAAAATTCGCTTCGATTTTCGGTTCAAATCAAGTAGAAAATTCTGCGCAAACGGAAGCACGGTTCGAGATCGTTTCAAAAGAATTTATTAAGGCCCTTAGAGGCTTTTCTGCGCAAGAGAAACCGGATTTTATTCAAATTTTCACAATTCGAAAGATGGACAAAGCTCGGTCAAAGGTGATTTTTACCCGAAATTGCTCACCGGAGCAGCTTATCAGAGCGGCAGAAAACTGGGAGATTGGCTGCAGCAATATTCCGGGGAATGACCTTGGAGAGAGGATAATTCCTTTTCCGCTGCATGTGGCTCGAATCGTTAATAATGTTTGGAAACAAAATGGTGAGTTGGCACAAGGCCAAACTGCAGTTGAACGGATGAAATACTATCAAGGGATGGAGTTGCTGCTCGACATTATGCAGGAAAGCATGATTTGCAATTACCTCCATATCCTGCTAACAAACTCATCGGGATTGGTAAACTGTCTTGGTAATTGGGTACATGGCGGATCAAAATGCAAGGATAAGACCGCAGAGAAAAACTTAGAAAAGCTGAAAAGAGAAACCGTCTTGTTGCTGTCCGTTCTTGGACTGCTGCTTGATAAAAACGATGACCGAAAGGAGAAGTACATGGAAAACATGGCGTATTTAGTCGGACAGCTATTAAAAATATCCGACGAGCTTCATACATTGTACTGCAAAGTTGTTCGGAGCGGGGATGTTCCGCCACAACTTGCAGGCAGCGCGCTGTTTGTGTCAGCCGGTGAGACACCGCATCAGGCAATCACACAATTATCCCTTCGTATGAACCCTTATATAACATGGGCAAAGCAATACCGTTTTAAGAATATGAAGGATGAAGGAAGAGAAAGTTGGAAAGCGGCTTGGTATCTTAAGCTATTTGAAGATGTCGCAAACAAGTTGAGTTTATTAATAGCAGACACAACAAGGTTTAGCGATTTTGAAAAGGCTCAACTTTTCATTGGCTATCTTGCATCGTTCCCTAAAAGTGAACCATCGGCAATTACCACAGATAACAACAATAATGATAATAGTATTGGAGGGTCTAATAATGAACAGTGAAATCAATCGCGCAACCGGTCTTTTGGTAATTGAAGTTGTAAACTCAAATGCGAACGGCGACCCAGATAGAGAGAGCGACCCTCGCCAGCGTCCAAATGGCATTGGTGAAATTTCACCTGTTTCCTTCAAACGCAAGTTGCGCGATTTATTGGAGGATCACGACAGTGCGTTTTATAAGAGCCTCCCTGAGGTTTATGTTAAAGACACGGATCATTACAATATTTTGGAATCGCGCGGTCGTGATAGAAAGTCCATTCAAGGCGAGATGTCCAATGATATTAAGAACTTTGACCAGACGAAGTTTTTGACCAGTACTTTTGTGCAGAAGTATTGGGACGCAAGAGTTTTTGGGAATACATTTTTGGAAGAAGGTGCAAATAAAGGTTTCATTAAAACCGGTGTTGTTCAATTTGGCGTTGGCGCATCTATTTCGCCTGTCAATATCATTCGCCACACCAATACGAACAAAGCCGGCGTACAAGAAGGCAAAAACGCTGGTATGGCACCGTTGGCTTTCCGAATTGTGGAACATGGTGTTTACTGTATGCCGTTTTTCGTAAATCCCAATTTTGCCGGCAAGACAGGTTGCACGGATAAAGACATCGACTTATTGAAACTGCTGATTCCGAAAGCGTATGATTTGAATCGTTCCGCCATTCGCACAGATGTACGCATTCGGCATGCTTGGTATATTGAGCATCTGAATGCTCTTGGCAGTTGCCCTGATTTTATGCTATTTGAAGCACTTACCCCAAAACGTTTTGGCGATGCGACTGTTGCGTCTACGACTTGGGCTGACTATGAGGACAAAACCGCTCTGCCGAAGGAATTGATAGGAAAGGTAAGCTCGGTAACTGACTTGATGCTGAAATGATTTACTTAGCACACAGTAAAAAAGGAAATATCCCCGAACAGGAATACTCGGCACATATTCGTGGTGTAAGCTCGCTTGCCCGCGAATATGTACGAGATATGGTCAGTTATTCGAAATACGATAAAGCATTGCTATCGCAAGTGGTAGAAAAAGCATCTGCATATCACGATATGGGCAAGTTAAATAGAGACAACCAAGATGTGCTTTCAGGGAAAATATCGTCAAAGTCTCTTCCGCGAAATCATGTCGATGCAGGAGCGGCTCATTTTTTGAATGACAAGTACTTTTTCGCAGTCTCTGCCGCTGCGATACAGGCTCATCACATTGGTTTTCCAGATTTTTCTGCTGAAATGAATAAGGGCGATGCAATCTTTCGGGATGTTTCCATTGCTTCTGATGTAGATAGGGAGTTACCGGAATTAGAAGCAATTCATGACAAGCTCATAGAAAGTCACTTCAAATACGCCGAGGAAGAAATTAATGGAAATCGTTCGGTTTTCTTTCGGATGCTCTTATCATGCATCGCTGATGCTGATCACACCAATACCGCCATTAACTACCATAAATATCCAATTAATGCGAAAACCATTCCGTTGCGTCCGGCCGAGCGACTTAAACAATTAGACCGTCGTGTTGCTGAGTTACAGCTAAAAGGGGCCAATGACGAAAGAAATGCGCTAAGAAACGAAATGTATCATGCGTGTCGAGATGTAGACATTGATTCCGATATAAGTTCTTGTGATAGCCCGGTAGGCTCCGGAAAGACAACGGCAGTCATGGCTCATCTGCTTGCACTAGCGGAAAAGCGCGGACTACGGCGTATCTTTGTGGTACTGCCATTTACTAATATCATTAAACAATCAGTTGAGACCTATCGAGATATGCTCGTTTTGCCAGGTGAAAACGCTGATGAGGTTGTAGCGGAGCTGCACCACCGTGCAGATTTTGAAAGTGAAGATACAAGATACCTAACTGCACTTTGGCGTGCACCAATTATTGTGACAACTGCTGTAGCTTTTTTTGAAACGCTTGCATCAAATTCCACCGCAACGCTGCGTCGCTTACACGAATTGCCCGGAAGTGCCATATTCGTGGATGAGGCTCATGCCGCTTTGCCGGCTAGCCTTCTTCCGATTGCTTGGAAGTGGATCAATATTTATGCCACAGAGTGGAATTGCTACTGGGTACTGGCATCCGGTTCGCTGAATCGGTTTTGGACAATCCCCAAAATATCTGATGCAAACAATTCCAACAGTGTACCGGAAATCATCGATGACGAACTACGCAACCGACTGTCGGTCTATGAAAACCGTAGGATTTCCTATCATAGCGATTTATGCCCAAAAGGCACAACGGAGCTCGCTGACTGGATTGTTGGTTTTCCTGGCCCGCGACTAGTCATAATGAACACCGTTCAGAGCGCTGCTGTATTAGCAGATTTTTTTGCGGAGAACTTTGGGCGTGAATGTGTAGAACACTTATCTACTGCGTTGACTTCAAATTACCGTGAAGATACACTTAACCGAGTAATTAAGCGTTTGAAAAATAAAGAAGATACCGACTGGACTCTCGTTGCAACATCATGTGTTGAAGCCGGTGTAAACCTATCTTTCAGAAATGGATTTCGGGAGCTCGGCTCACTTGTGTCGCTATTGCAAGCTTCGGGTCGTGTAAACCGAGAAGGCATTCATGGAGATTCGGAAATGTGGACATTCTGCATCTCGGAAGACGGAATGATAAAGCTTAATCCGGGATTGAAACAATCCGCAGCTGTTCTTAAAGGATATTTTGAGAGAAATAGAACAATTGAGCCAGAGTTAAGCACGCAATCCATTTCTGATGAAATTGCACTATATGGACTATCCGGAAAGCATAAAAAGCTGATTTCCGCCGAAGAGGTGCAGAATTTTCCTCAGGTAGAACATGACTTCAAGGTAATTGACACCGATACGCGTCTTGTCGTTGTTGATTCAACTGTAGCAGATCGCTTGCAATATGGAAAAGTCGATTGGAGAGAACTGCAAAAAGTCTCAGTTCAAATAGCCAAATATAAGTTGGACGAACTGAGAACGCCTATGATAATGGATAATGTATACAGGTGGAATCTTGACTACGATGATTTTCTCGGCTACATGGCAGGCATTGTGAAATTGAAGAAGTATAGTGGTGGAGTCATCATAATTTAATTTGTTGTAGACTGAAGAGCGCCTTTCTGCCATTGCAACAGTGGTGGATGGACTACCGGAAGGCAACATGGAGCGCAAGAAGGATCGAAACCATTTGCGAAACGGCTATTTGAGACCTGTAAGATACTTCGATCAAGCCATCAATTCGTACCTGCGATGCCCTTGAGGATAGTAGCAAAACAATGGCGATAATGTCTCATCTATTACGTGTTGCTACGGAATGAAGTCAAGAATTACGCCATATCATTGTTGTACTTTCTATTACCAAGTAGTTGTTATTTATCGAAAAGCGATGGAGTTAGAAGGCGAGAGCCCGGAAGATGTCGTAGCCGAACATCATCAACAGACCGATTTGATGATTTAGAACGGCGCCAACTTGCTAATCTCTCGAAGACTCCAA
>NZ_JYNH01000184.1 GCF_000960765.1 Desulfosporosinus sp. I2
CTCTCCTTTGGCAGCGGTGGTCATGACGGCCTCCTTATTATCCTTAGCTGGGATTCCACCGCTCGCCGGATTCGTCGGTAAGTTTTATCTCTTCTCCGCAGTGATGGATCAAGGGTATACCGCGATCGCCTATATAGGGTTCGTGATGAGCATGGTGTCCGTCTACTATTATCTTTCGGTCGTCAAAGTCATGTTCCTCAACGAGGGCGAAGGGTTACCGGATGTACCCGTCCATGGGGCCTTGAAGTTTACGCTGGTATTTACGATGTTAATCACACTAGTGATTGGTCTTTATCCAACCCCTCTGGCCCAAATGGCGATTGCTGCTGCTCAAAGTTTATTTAGGTAAGTAACGCAGTAAAATAGTGAGCTTTGATCGATAGTAATTTTTCAATTAGCATCGACAAGTTATCAAAATGGACAGCTTTTGCTGTCCATTTTGTACTACGAAAGTTATAAAGGAGCTGCGAACTTCTGTGGAGAATAAACAGTCCTTAGGAAAATCCGGCGAAGAATTTGCCGCTCGTTATTTAAAAGATTCAGGGTTATGTATAGTTACCCGGAATTATCGCTGTCCAAAAGGAGAAATGGACATTATTGCCCAGGATGGTGAAACGCTGGTGTTTATCGAGGTTCGCACTCGCAGTTCATCTTACAGAGGGTGGGGTGAGGAGAGTATAACCCCTGCTAAGGCAAATAGATTACGAGCTATTGGGTCTTATTACATAATCCAACAGGGGTATAGAAGCTGGCCTAACTTAAGATTTGATGTGGTTGCAATTCGTCAGATTGGGGAAAGCTCAGAGGTAAACTGGATTAAGGCAGCTTTATAAAGGGACCATAATTTGATCACACAATTTTCACAAATGGCTGTTAAACTAGTAATAATTATCAAATTTTTTACAGGAATAATCGTTAATACCAAAGGAGAGTTTTGCAGTTGGATCCGATTTTAATTGTGGATGATGAAGAAAAAATTCGAAGCTTAGTACGGTTATATCTTGAACGAGAAGGGTATCTCGTTGAGGAAGCCCAAGATGGGCGAGTAGCATTAGAAAAGTTTCGCGCTCATCAATTTTCTCTCCTAATTGTAGATCTTATGATGCCGGACGTTGATGGCTGGCGCGTCTGTCGGGAAGTACGTGAGAGTTCTTCGATCCCAATTATTATGTTGACTGCGCGAGGGGAAGAATTTGACCGTGTGCTGGGGCTCGAACTAGGCGCAGATGATTATCTAGTCAAACCGTTTAGTACAAAGGAGCTAGTTGCACGAGTCAAAGCCCTCTTGCGTCGCTCGACAGGAAAACTCCATCCGGTTACTACGGAGATATGCGCTGGTCTACTGTGTATAGATAAAGAAAGACACCGAGTAAGTATAGGGGATGATGTGATTAGTTTGACTCCCCTAGAATTCGACTTGCTCTACTTTTTAGCTAAGAATCGTGGACGAGTATTCTCACGCGAACAGTTAATGGAGACAGTTTGGGGATATGATTTTTATGGAGATGCACGTACAGTGGACACGCATGTTAAAAAGTTACGGGAGAAATTGGCCCATCCTAATGTTAAGCGGATGTTGGTGACTGTATGGGGTGTGGGTTATAAATTTGATTCAGACCAGGTTAACTGACAACGTTTGATCAATGTAAGTAGAAAAGATAGGTGTTAATCCGTTGAAAAGGCGCTATACATGGAACATTTCTATCAAGCTTTGGTTAGCAATGGCTGTCCTTATTCTCACAGTACTTGGTGGATTAGGGCTTACAATTACCTGGCTTTTTGGAGATTTCTATCTGAAACAAAAGTTAGAGGCACTAAGTTTTGAAGCCAATGAAATTTCTACGCAACTTGCCAAAGTACCAAGTTGGAGTGGACGGCTAAACTTGCTAGAGCAGCTTAGAATTACTTCGGGAACCCAATTGGTCCTACTCGATCCGGAAGGAAATATAATTCTAATGTCTGGTTCTATCACGACTCAAGAACAACAAAATGTTATAGAATGGCATCTTGGAGGTTTGGGTGGGAGTCCAATCAGTGGCTGGTCTCGTAACCTACGTCCCTCGGATTTCTTTACCAAAACGTACTTAGAGGAAGTTTTAACAGGGAAAACCATTTCGATTCAGGCTTTACCAGTCAATGGTGGAGCTCAAACCATGCTACTTGCTGCTGCTCCAGTTGGGTTAAAGCCCGTACAAGGGGTTGTTTTATTAGGGAGTTCCCCAATTCCTATTCAAGAAAGTATCGCGACATTTCGACGACTCATTCTCTATGCTTCTTTGATTGCAGTTTTCTTAGCTACAGTCGTCAGCCTTTTTTTTGCACGACAAGTCACACGTCCGCTAGCCTTAATGCAAAGAGGCGCAACCCGAATGGCAAAAGGAGATTTCATGCCTATCATGGGAGTGGCCAGTAACGACGAGATTGGAGAGTTGGCTGAAGCGTTAAATTCCATGGGGGAAAGCCTTAAAAACCACATGGAATGGCTTTCGCGAGAGAAAAACTTACTGCAAGGAATCATTGAAGGGATTAGTGATGGAGTCGTAATGCTAAGCTGTGGCGGAACGATACTATATGCTAATGATTCTGCCAAAGGATTATGGCAAGAAAATGACGTTGAAATTCAAGAACGAAAGGACCAAATTGTTAAATTCCTTCAGACAATGGTCCTAAGCAACAATCCGTTGGAGAATTTCGCCACAATTTCGCTTGGAATTCAGGTATTACAGGTAGTAATGGCCCCAATGGCAGATAAAGAAGGGGTAGGTGGACATGTCGCAGTTTTACGTGATGTCACCGCTTCTTTACGGGCGGAAAAATCCCGCCGGGAGTTCTTGGCCAGTGTGACACATGAATTAAGAACTCCCTTACATTTGATTCAAGGTTACTTGGAAGCTATTCAGGATGGTGTAATCCCTAAAGATCAGCAAGAAGAATATCTTGATTTGGTCTTTGAAGAGGCCAAGCGCCTAGCTCGCTTAGTTCATGACTTACAAGACATTAATCGACTTGAACAAGGCCAGATTTCACAACCTATTGCTATAGATTTAGAGAGTTTTATGATCGATATTGAACAACGTTTTCAGGGTAGGGCACAGGAGTTAAGCGTTAATCTTGAAATTTCTAAAACTTCAGGTGAACTTTATGCAGACCCAGATCGACTTCTGCAAGTTTTTATTAATCTTTTGGATAATGCTTTAAGCCACACCCCAAGCGGAAAGACAGTAAGAGTGTTTATAGTCCTAGAACAAAATCAAGTGCGGATAGCTGTCCAAGATGAGGGAGAGGGAATTCCCAAAGAAGCCTTGCCCTACATTTTTGATCGTTTTTTCAGAGTTAATAAGGCACGGTCTCGCAAGGATGGGGGAATGGGCTTAGGGTTAGCCATTGTGCGTCAAATTGTAGAAGCTCATGGAGGAACTATAAAGGTTGAAAGCGATATGGGGAAGGGAACAACCTTTTGGATTGAGCTTCCACGTATACCTTCTTTGCCTACCTCTTGTTAGTTTGGAACGGAACTTGAGCCATTTTTTAAGTTAACATTGGTAATAGCAGTGTAAATTCTAAAATAACGCTTATGCTATATCTTTAATAACAAGATATGCTTAAAGCGTTATTTCTATTGTGCATAGGAACGGCTTTTTCGTTTTAAAGAATTTGTCCAAATGCGCGTTTAAAATCTGCCATTGTCGATAACAAACTGAAATGAAAGGAAAAACGGGGAAAATAAGGGAAAAATTATCTAATAATGGAAAGGAATTAATAAATTACTGTAGAATACAATAATTGTGAAAAAATTCATAAGGAGGAGGTGAAGCAATGAATAAAAGAATTGGCCTAGGCCTGATTGTGAAGTTCCACAGTGAATTGTGGTACACAAAGACTGACTGGGGGTAAGTTTGGAGTAGCTATGAAACGTTTTATAAAGTTTACTAAAAGAAAGGAAGAAAGATATGATCGCACAAGGTAATGAGCTTTTTGAAAAAAAGTCGGTGCTCAAAAGTGAAGACTGGTGGGCTGTTTGGCTTGGGTTATTTATCTTTTTACTGAGTATGGGCCCTGTTTTTGGAGTAGAATTGTTAGGATGGGTAGTCAAATTCAATGTTTGGGTAGATTCATCCAAAGCAATGGTACCGGTGTCTAACACCTTTAAAAATCTACCAGGTATTTATTCAGCGTTTTTAACTTACTTATTTTTAATGGTGATCATGACCATTGGCGCGGTAGCAATGGGCGCAAAGGTTAAAAAATTCATCGTCGGTTTTACCGTAATTTTCTGGATTACCTTTCTCTGCCTGTTTTTAGGCAATAATGGTTACATTGCCGCCACCCCAGACAAACAGGCCAGCCTTAAAATTCCCTGGTCTATGAGTCTAGGGGAAATGGGCTTTGTTATTGCCATGATTACCGGTCTTATTATTGGGAATTTTTTTGAGGGCTTTGCCAAATTTTTAGGGGAGGCAGCCAAGCCCGAATGGTTTATTAAAACAGGGATTGTGATTTTAGGTGCAGCTATCGGCATTAAGACGGTTGGTGCTCTAGGACTGGCCAACACGGTTATCATCCGGGGATTATGCGCTGTGATTGAAGCCTATTTAATTTATTGGCCAGTTACCTATTTTATCGCCCGCAAATTCTTTAAGTTTACCCCAGAATGGGCGGCACCTTTAGCGTCCGGTGTCTCAATCTGTGGGGTTTCGGCAGCCATTGCTACGGCCGCGGCTATTCGAGCACGACCCTTAGTACCCGTTATTTTGTCGGCAGTTATTATTGTCTTTGTAGCCGTTGAAATGCTCATTTTACCCTTGCTTGCTCAGACATGGCTCTTTCACGAACCAATGGTAGCTGGCTCCTGGATGGGCTTGGCCGTGAAAAGTGACGGAGGGGCGGTGTCAAGTGGAGCGATTGCCGATTCGCTAATTCGAGCCAAGGCACTGACAGATCTGGGGATTCGATGGGAAGAAGGCTGGATCCTGATGGTAGCCACCACCACCAAAGTATTTATTGACGTATTTATTGGCGTGTGGGCATTTATTCTTGCAGTAGTATGGTGTGTTTTCGGGATCGATAGAAGTAAGACTCGGTGCGATAAGGTTTCAGCGGGAGAAATCTGGGACCGTTTCCCCAAATTTATTATCGGGTTTGCTCTAACCTTTTTGCTCCTGCTTGTGATGGGTTTAAATAGCCCTGGCATCGTCAAGGCAGCGTCAGTAGGGGCAGACCAAGCAAACGCATTGAGGACATTCTTCTTTGCTTTATGTTTCTTCTCGATTGGTATGATTACTAACGTACGCAAGCTCTGGGCCGCCGGCATGGGACGTATTGTAGGGGTATATGTCATCTGTCTGTTTGGATTTATTATCTGGGTCGGACTACTTGTCTCTTGGCTTTTCTACCACGGCATCACACCGCCGGTAATCGGTGGCTAGTCTAAAAGATAACAAAGGAGGTTCTCGATATGCCAAAGGTTCAACCCCATACCGCTCAGCAGTCATCCGTAAATGTTCAAGAAGTGCTCGCAGAAGATGAGTGGTACGATTTACTTCCTGTGGAGAAAAAGCTTATCTCCATTACGTTTGGGCTAGGTGTAGTATTAATGGTTGTCTTCGTTCTAGCCTTTAAGGTTTTTAAGTGATCAGTGGACTTAAGTAGTAAAACATATTTAGGCTAATATGGAAGGAATATGGAGTAATTAAGCGAACATTCTATCCTAAAGGGGGAGATAGAATGTTCGCTGCTGTTTATGGAATGACAGTCTTGGGGTTACAAGCTCATTTAATTCGGGTGGAAGTTGACGTGGCGAACGGTCTGCCAAGTTTTGAGATTGTCGGTTTGCCGAATACGGCAGTGAGAGAGGCACGTGACCGAGTTCGGTCAGCAATACGAAATTCAGGTTATCAGTTTCCCTTGCAGCGGGTAACGGTAAATTTGGCTCCTGCGGATTTACGCAAAGAGGGTTCTGGTCTCGATCTGCCGATTGCGATAGGGATCCTTGCGGCCACAGAACAATGTATCTCTTCCTCGCTGGCTAAGTATGTGTTTTCTGGAGAGCTATCTTTAGAGGGAAGTCTCCGACCAGTTCCTGGCGTGCTCACCATGGCGATAACTTTGGATAATGAAAACACTAAATCTGATTTAGACGGAGAAGATTGTATTGGTGAACCGTATTGTCTGATTGTTCCTCCCGATAATCTGGAAGAAGCACGTTTAGTGACGGGGTTAGAGACGCATAGCACTGCTACTTTGGGACAAATTGTCCAGGGAGTCGAAAATCAAGGTAGCTTTGAGGATACTATAATATCGGTGACACTTCAATCCGAATCATATAACGGGGTCAATGTGGACTGGGCAGATGTTCATGGACAACAACACGCGAAGCGGGCTTTAGAAATAGCTGCTGCGGGTGGACATAATGTCATTTTGGTGGGGCCTCCCGGCTCGGGTAAGACGCTCTTGGCTAAGGCTTATTCAGGGATACTGCCTTTATTAAGCGACCAAGAAAGTATAGAGGTTACTCAACTCTTTAGTGTGTCTGGGTTGCTGAAAAATAATGGGTCTTTGGTCCAACATCGTCCCTTTCGAAACCCGCATCATACGGTGACCAAAGCTGGAATGATCGGTGGGGGAAGGGATCTACGCCCGGGTGAGCTAAGCTTTGCTAATCACGGAGTGCTGTTTTTGGATGAGCTTCCTGAGTTTGCGCGTGAGGTCTTGGAATGTTTACGCCAACCTTTGGAAGATCGTGAGTTGACGATAACCCGCCAAGCCGGGAGTATTACCTATCCTGCCCATGTGAGTGTTATCGCAAGCATGAATCCTTGCCCGTGTGGATATTATGGGGATCGGGGTCGAGTGTGTTCTTGCACACCCCTGCAAATCCATAACTATCGGGGGAGGATTTCAGGTCCACTCTTAGATCGATTTGACTTGCATATCGAGGTGCCTAGGTTAGATTATTCAGAACTCAGAGATGAGGATGGAAATGAATCATCTGAAACGGTTAGAGAACGAGTCATGGCAGCACGAAAAAGGCAATGGGAACGCTTAGGAACGGCAAAAACGAATGCGGAAATGTCTGCAAAGGAAACCAAAGTGTACGGTATGTTGACTCCTGGTGGGGAAGCGCTTTTGCATCGGATCTATGATAGCCAGCACCTAAGTGCCCGGGCACATGACCGAATTTTAAGAGTTGCACGTACGATTGCAGATCTTTCTGAAACTCAGGATATTTTGCCGGAGCATTTGGCTGAGGCCATACAGTTTCGTGCTTTGGATAAACGGTTACAGATATAAAGAGTAAAGGAATTAAACTTAGTTCAATACAGGCACTCAACCTCATAAGTCAATAAAGGACTACACCCGAAAACTTAAACACAAGCAAAATATCTCGTGAGCGGGGAATAGAACAATTGATTCAATATGGAGGGATATTCGATGAAGAATTGTGAAATGAAGTTGAACGGTAATATATTGACGATAACGGTTGATATTTCAAAGGAATTTGGTAAATCGACTTCGGGGAAAAGCATAATTATCGCCTCGACTGAAGGCAATGTGTCAATTCCCGAGAAAGAGGATATAAAAATCGGTCTGAATGTCTATAGAAAGCCTTGAAAGCAACTCAGTAAAAAAGTATTAAATACTAATGGTTATGAGCTCTAAGTATGTGCGGACGCTTTTCTATCGCAGAATTCAAAAGAATTGAGGAAAGATTTTACATCGAGACGCCTGATTTGAAACCCAACTACAACGTAGCACCCTCTCAGGATGTCCCTGTTATACTTAATAATGGTTCAAATCAATTAGCTATGTTTAGGTGGGGTCTAATACCCTTTTGGGCCAAAGATCCTTCGGTCGGCAATAAGATGAAAAACGCTAGGGCAGAAACTATCGATGAAAAGCCCAGTTTTAAGCATATCCTCCAGCGAAAGCGTTGTCTCGTAGTAGCCGATGGGTTTTACGAGTGGAAGAAAGAAGGATCGACCAAGAGACCCTACCGGATAACACTAAAGAATCAGGGACTATTTGGATTTGCTGGCCTTTGGGATACGTGGAAGTCACCCACCGGGGATATTGTAAATCCATGCAGTATTATTACAACCGCCCCTAATGACCTTATGGTACCAATACATAATCGAATGCCAGTCATTCTTCCAAGAGAAGTTGAGCATGTGTGGTTGGATCAAAGTATTGGGGAAAACGGTTTTCTTAAGAGTTTGTTGGTGTCTTATCCAGCGGAATTGATGGAGGCCTATGAGGTTTCAAGGTTTGTGGATTCACCTAAGAATACTGGGCCTGAATGTTTTGGTTCCGGTGGAATCTAAACTATTTTGATATTGGTCACCAATATCTATCGAGTTACGTTCGTGGTGATCTCAGCTAATTAAAAATTACATTGAATAGTTGCCCCGTCCATTCCCAGATTGGGG
>NZ_JYNH01000185.1 GCF_000960765.1 Desulfosporosinus sp. I2
ACGATATCCCCGATCTCCACTTCATCGGCTGCAATCTCAACTTCTTCACCATTGCGGATCACCCGAGCTGTTTTGGCCTGCAAGCTCATTAGATTGCGGATAGCCTCTGAAGTCCTGCCCCGGGTGAGCGCTTCCAAATAGCGGCCTAAAACGATGAACGCCGTAAGCAAAGCAGCTGACTCGAAAAAGGTGGCTCCCCGACCACCAAAACCAGCATCGGGCCAAAAGGTATTGATGGTGGCAATGATGTAGGCGGCACCAATTCCGGTCGCATAGAGTAGGTTCATATCGGTCGCGCCACGTTTTAGTCCGTTCCAGCTGTGTTTAAAAAACTGCCAACCAGGAATAAAGGCGATCGGTGTGGTCAAGGCCCAAAGGACATAAACATTGCCCAGAAACTCTGGCACAAAATATGGGAAAATCCACATGTCGCGAAACATGCCAATCATTACCAAAATGGCAAAGGGCCAGGCAATCCACATATTGCGGGTTTGGAACCGGAGTTCCTTTTGCCGCGCCTCTTTCTCCCGGTCTAACGCTTCCTGACCCGTTACCTTTTCGCTAGCTTCATAACCCATAGCTTGGATCTCTTTTTTGATCCGGGTTTTATCCACGGCTCCGGGGTAAAACTTTACCTTGGCCGACTCAGCCGGTAAATTAACGACAACAGAGGTTACTCCCGGCATCCCCTTGATAGCCTTCTCGACTTTAGCGACACAAGCCGCACAACTCATGCCGCGCACAGTGAGCAAGACTTCCTCCTCCGGCACCTCGTAACCGATGTCTTGAATCATTTTCACCATCTGGGGGACTCCGATTTGATCACTCTCATAAGTCACAGCCGCCTTACCCGAAAGCAAATTGACATGAACTTCCTGCACACCCGTCATGGTTTTTAGGGTTTTTTCCACTTTTGCCACACAAGCGGCACAAGTCATACCCTGCACGGGCAAACTTACCTGTGCCAAATGTTCGCTTCTTGTTGTTGCACTCATAACGTTTCCCTCCAATTGGTAATCTGTCTCAGCGGCCCTTTTGCTCTTTATTCTTTACAGATGATTATCTCATCATGCGAAACACTGTTTTTAGTACTTCGTCCACTACCTCCGTGTCTCCAGTTTCTAACCGTTCTCTCACGCACGATTTCATGTGTTTTTCCAGAAGTAACTTCGATACACCGTCGAGGGCAGCCTGAGCAGAGGAGATCTGATTTAAAACGTCATCACAATAATCTCGCCGCTCAATCATTCCTTTAATGCCCCTGATTTGACCCTCGATCCGGTTCATCCGGGCGATGAGCTGCTGGATCGTCTTTTCTTCATGATGACTCCTGAGGTTACCGTCTTTTTCCGTACTATCTTGATCACAAGAAATTTCTTTAACCAGTTCGTGCATTCACTCACCATCTATTTAGATAATAGTATAGGGGGCTACCCTATTTATTCTAGTTTAAAAAAAGCAACCTCAATGGGTATACTCATAAATTGGTTCCATGTACTTAGTGTAACTCTAGGATACGATAAACTTATGAATAACTTGTGAATTTCTTATCAGAAGAGTAATATTGATGCGAAAGGGCAGTAACTCCCTGCGGAGACACTGCCCTTTTTCCGATCAACCCAATATTTTTGATAAAGTATCAAATCCTTATATCAACTTTACTACCTTGTATACCTTTAGTTATTTCAGTGGTTTGATTGGTTTGTTGTTGTATTGCTGCAAGATCATCCGCTTTAAGAGCTTGTTTAGTTTGCGAATTTCCATGCATCCCTTGCATCCCACAATTTCTCGGCATACTGCCAGCACCTGACACTCCACTCATTCCCATCATGAAAACTACATCCCCTTTCTTCGTTATGTATAATCTTTCTACTTTTCACCTTAATCTATCTTTTTTGTGGTAACCCATATGATCACGATGTCTTACCTATTCGAATTGTATCGAACCAATGTGAATAAGCTGTGAATATCCTGTGAATTTGTGAATATTCTAGGAAAAACTATTCTTACCTACTCAACTTTCCGTTGATCTCATCTTGACCTTGCAGCCAAAAGTGGTTCATAGCTTATAGCTGTGAGCCACTTATACTTCGCTAGAGAATGTTATATGGTTGGTTCAAGGAAACCCTTGTCCCAACTGCTTCGGCGAATGCCAAGATTCTATTTATCAGGAGGCAGATTCGTCCTGTTGGGCCTCTGTACATTTATCATCTCTCAAAACACATTAATGCCCATGAATATCTTTCTGTTGCTGTTGCTGAGACTGTGGGATGACGTCAGAGATCGCTTGTGGCAAGGCTGTAATCACCATGACAATCGAGATAATGGAAGATATAAGATAAACCCATGCAGCAGGACGATCATAACTCCATTTACGTTTAGCAACACGAATAAACCACGCTGAAAATACAAGGGAAACCAGTAAAAAGATAATCTTTGTTGGCGGTGATAGCGATAAAAGGCTTGAGCTTAGTGTGGTTAGACCCAATGCGATTAAAAGGGTATGGACCCAGTGGTGGGAAGAAGCAATAACTGCAAACAAAACTGAACCAATTGCTTTAATGATACCTTTATCCTTTTTTCTATCCTGGCCTGCTTCGCTTTTATTCATATGTGTTCCTCCTTAGCATGTTAAGATTTGTCACCTTGGCGACCGTACATAGAGTTAGCATCTTATATTTTTTCTCCTTGTAACTCTTTATTGAATTGCTTCTACGGTTATTGTAACAATAGAATATGACTAAGTCATGAATCACCTATGAACAACTTATGAAATATAAGAAATTTGCAGACATTCGTTAGTATAGATACGGGAGGACATTGAAGTCGCATTATCTGCACTTATACCCCTAAAAAGTTTAGGATACTTAACTGTAATGAGAACAGACTGCATTTAAAGTTGCCTGTTCTCTTCTTGCATTAGGGACCTTATATCGATTTCCTACAAGCTATTTACTTGTTTAAAACGGATGAAAAAGGTTGTTCCTGCTGAACCAGTTTCTATATCAATTCTTGCATTATGTCGAGCTACTATGCTATAACAAACCGCCAATCCTAAACCCGTTCCACTTTCTTTTGTCGTGAAGAATGGGGTGCCCATTTTTCCAAGCACTTCAGGCTCAATCCCTTTACCATCATCCTCTACGGACAATACAATTTCATCTTTGTCCATAAACGTTCTTATTTTTATAGTTCCACCAGGGGACATTGCCTGTGATCCGTTTAGGACAAGATTGAGAATTAACTGGTGGATTTCTTTTTTGTCTAGAGGGATTTCTGAAACTTCTTCTAGGTCCATATGTATGTACTTGTCTGAAACCACTCCGTCCGCTTGGATTAGCGGGAATATCGTTTCAACAATTTCTTTTAGACTTTGCACTTTGAATTCAACAACCCTATCTTTAGCTAACGAAAGGAACTCTGTAATAATTGAATTTGCCCGGTCCAGCTCATCTATCATTAGAGCGAAATAGTCATTATACTTAGAACACTCCTCCTTACTGGATATCAATTGCAGAAAACCTCGCACAGTAGTCATCGCGTTCCTGACTTCATGGCCAATACCAGCTGCCACCGTCCCCACAATGCTCAATTTATCTAAGCGAGCCATTTCTTTTTCCATCTTATTTTTCAGAGTTTTTTCCTTAGACTCAAGTAATTCCTTTTCTATTCGAAAGATCAATAAATCACTTTCTATTTGTTCAGTAACGTCTCGACAACATATCACGGCAGAGGATATATTACCCTTGCTGTCGTAAACAGGGTTTCCACTTATACTGAAATAAGTTGTTTTATCAGGTCGTACTGCTCTTATCGTACATTGTTTTACTATTTCACCTTTCAAGACTCTGGACCATACCATATCTTCAACTGACAATTCTTTACCCTGCACATCAAAATAATGGGTATCATTAAAGCAGTCACCATTCTTCGCAATTGTTTCAGGTTGATAGAAAAAATCCTTCCCTCCTTGATTAAGAAAGGAATAATTACTATTCTTATCCAGAATAAATAGGCCATCTGACATGCTATTAATGATAGCGTCCAATTGTATTTCTTGCTGTTCAATAACTTGATAATATAGTTCAGTTATTGGGTATGGCATATCTTTATAATTAGAAGAGTAACTATCCCTTGTCAAATGTTAACCCCCCCGATTAATTGTCTTTCTCAATATTCTGCGTTTTACCCTAAACTCCTTTAATAAGAAATAAATAGAAGACTAAAAAAGCCAGACCATTTGATCTGACAAAACTTTTGTTGCTAACCCATCATCTTTGAAAACGCAGAAGTTCTGCAAGACCGCCATCCCTGCAGAGGCTACGCCCACTGTGAATCCATAGGTCTAGCATAGACGGCTAGAACGGGATAAAACGTCGTCCCATGGTAATCAAAACAGTCAACCGCAAAAATTAACACTCACAGGAAGCTGTAAGTATATCAATCTCATTCAATTGATTGGGGTTCACTCGACCAAAAGCCTAAGCTTATAGATACTCCTTTGCGTATGTATCTCTAAAAAATCCAAGTTTCGCATAATATTGGTAATCCTACTAAGGCTAGTGATTTTGTAAACTCCCTCTTCATAAAATAATAGTCTCCCCTTCGCCCCAACTTCAATGTCTCGAAGCCACACCTTTCTTCCCCATCTGTGGAGTGATGCTGGCACTTCAGGTAAAACGATGTCGTAAACTCCCTCGATAATAGCAACATCTTCGTTCATTTTACCTTCCCCCTGTGAAGTGTTTACATCTATTAATGTTTGCCCAGATATGCTAATTAGCAGCGTAGAATCTTGTACATCGAGCACGGTTTGTACGCGATCGTTAGCCCCGCTAAGCCGTGCGCGAATGAACGGATACTTGAATATCGCTAGGCTCATATTTACACAAATATGGATATTACTAAACCGCTAACGCGATGGTATTCGCGGTTTTGTCATAGTATATCTATTCAAGAATAGTATATCCCATTTTTATAAAGAAGGGGATGTAACGAAACTTAAAGTTTTTGTTACATCCCCTCAATGACAGTCATTCTTCTCATGTTATGCGCTATACTGAGTACCTTCTTAGGTGTAGTTAGTGACTATTTCGCTCCATTAATTACTCGGGGAGAAAAGTTGCACAGTCAGTCATTTCAGTGTTCGTTGCATTTGGGGATTGAACTTCGATTTTATCTGCATAGCAATGATCCCCTGAGCCATAATAATGGCATGTGTTTACGACACATTTGATCCCACCGTTAGGTTGAGACATTTTTTTAGCACGTCCTGTCATTTAAGAACTCCTCCTTTGTTTTGAATTCTATAGTATTATGCTCTAACATAAATGATCATATGAATACTAATCTCTAAATTTATGCTTTATGTAGTTATAATCCATATTAAACGGCTAAGGTTAAAATCCTCAGCCGCTTTATGTTTTCTGTTCATTTACCCTCAAGATCCTTTTTCCGGCTCTGATACTCTGCGGAATCAATTTCACCACGCGCATATCGTTCCCGCAAGATATCCATTCCACTACTCTTACTTAGCCCTCCGGTTTGATTGTGCGGGGCATTGTGTCTAAATATATAGCTACCCAGTAAAATAATCCCAATCCAGAAGATAAGGTGCATTCCAATCCCCATCATCCCATAGCCGCCGCTTCCATAACCACCATATCCCCAACCACTCATCATATAAATAATTCCTCCCTCTTCAAATTAATTTTATAACCATACATATTATTTCTAAATACGTAGTCAATTATGTGGGATGAGTTCTCTAAATACGAGCACCATTTCCCGACAGCCTCTTTAATAGGGCCTCTACCTATAGTTTTCTAGGTCCAAGTACCGTTAAGATCATGGCAATGGTCGCAATGGCGATTGAAATTATTGATATCCAAACAGCCATGGGAATGTTTGAATCTGTCCCAGATTGGCTTGATTGTGTTGACATCATACTATTAAGCATGATTGATCCGTCAGGCATAACATGCCCCGCAACAATATTTGTTGCTGAATGGGGTGTGTCTGCCCCTTCATTTTTTGTCCATTCTAAAACACTCCCATCTTTATAATACTGGTAAGCATCCCAAGCCACTTTTACAGCTGTTTTTGAATTTTCGGCAACAAATTTAAATTCCTGAAATTGCCCAGGTAAAATTCCATCTCCAGTTGCTGTCCAAGTTATTGAAGTAACTTTATCGGAGGAGTCCTTTTCCATACTAAATGTCCATCCAACGACTGGCTCATATTGCTTAAAAACTTCACCTGAAGGAATTTTTAGGGTGATTTTGTTTGTTGGATTATTCTTCTCAACTGGAACTTTTACAGTATACAATTCCGATGCACTAACAAGGGAACTGCTCGGGCTTACAACAACCTGTGCACTTGCAGCACTCACAAACACTAGCGAAAAAATAAAGGCTAACCCCCATATCCGTATAATGTTTTTAATTTTGCTATACATACAAATCATATCCTTTTCACTATAAATATTTCACTTTTAACCATTTTTGCTTTATTCATAAAAATCAAGAATTGAGATCCCTTTTATTAATTAAGTACTAGGATGATGGCAGCTAATACAGTTAGGCCATCTCTACTTGCCTATAGCTGCAAAGCTTGTTGCAGCTTCAATTTCCTGCAAAAGTCCCTCCAATGAAGCTCCACTGCTGTTATGGCATCTGAAGACCGGTATCTTCTTTCTTTTTGCTTCTTTTACAGCTGTGTGAATCATTTGATGGGAGACCGTCGAGGTGAATAATACTTTCAAAACGCTTACTTCTCTGTTCATACCTGTACTAAAAGCTGATTGGCAATCCCCTTGTTCAATGCCAATCTCGTCCCGTTTACACGAACAATTAGATTCCCCTTAATTCTCGATATGACCGATATAGTTACACCCGGAACAATTCCAAGTGCTTCTAGAAACTTTTTAGTTGAGCCCTCAGCCTTACAGTCAATGATTATTGCTTCTCTACCTGAAGATAGCATTGTTAAGGGCATTTTCTTCACTCCTTATCCCATTTTTTTAGGTTTAAACTTAAATTTTTCTCTGGTACTAGAAAAAAGCATAAGTGACGATATTCCTACAATTGGGACTAAGCATGCAAATCCGCATGCTCCTCCACACGAACCTGTGCAACCCCTTATACCTGGCACTATATTTGCTGATGAAAAGACACTAATACCTGAAATACCAATTCCAGTTACTATGTCTTTAATTTTCTTATTCATTTAAAGCCCTCTCAACAGGAATTGATATCTCAGGCTTTTTATTTTCTTCATTTTCCCTTCCACTTTTACCTAATCCAAAAGAAATTGCTGCTCTTGGGCATGTAGCTTCACATTGTCTGCATGTGATACAATTAAGTATCTGATAGGAAATACCTTCATCTTGTTTTTGCAAAGAACCCATTGGGCATGTTTTTACGCAGGTTGCACATGAAACGCATTTTTCTTTTGCAAAGCGCATTTTAAAGGTAAATCCAAAACGAGAACCAACGCTATGAATAATGTTTTGAACGGCTCCTACAGGACACATAAAATTACAATATCCTCTTCCACCCTTGGTGAATATTCCAAAAACAATAAGCCAAATGAATCCTGTTATTATTGCAGTAGAACTTAAGAATCCAAAATCCCCCCAAAAACCTCCACTTATAAGCCTTTGTAAAAAGGATAGGTTACAAAAAGCACATACTATACTTCCTCCCAGGAACGGTGTTATTAAAAAGCCTGCTAAAAAACCATATCTGATTGGTACAGGATTTACGAACCTGTGCCAATTTATTTTAAATCTTTCAGGGACTAAACGACTGAGATATTCCGGAAAGGCTCCAGCCGGACATAAACGTCCACAATAAAATGCTCCAAAAAAGAGAGTTATAATAAAAAGTAAAAATACGGATATAGACGCAATGGAAATGAGCGCTAAGCCTTTTCCAGTTAATAAGTTTTGTAAAGGAACGCGAAGGCAACCTGAGTGAATAATTATAGAAGGGTTCTCATTTGTTAACTTGCCTAAAACTCTAGTATATACAGCAAATGGTGCATAGAATAATACTATTCCTATTAAGTATCCAACTGCTCTTTGTATTATAAATATATTTGATTTTTTTAAGTTTCAATGGTGAGAACTCCCTTCTACATTATCATTATCAGGACCTTGCACACTTGAATTAATAACCTTAATAGGTACTGATCCAATTATCTTGTTATTTTTCAAATTTACTACATTGATAATTCCAGTACTTACTTCATGTTGATTAATTTTGTTTCTAGGTTCATTTAACAAAATTTTTATTTTAAATGATTTATCTGTTTTTAATATACTGTTAAATTTATGACTGGAACTATCAAAACTATTATCAGATGAACTTATGATTACTTCGCCATTAAAGCCTTTATAATCTAGTTTGTAAAGAAAGAT
>NZ_JYNH01000186.1 GCF_000960765.1 Desulfosporosinus sp. I2
TTGAGGAGGTAAAATTAAAATGAAAAAAAGACTATTGGCGTGTATTCTTGTTATCGCGATGGTATTAAGCTTCGGAGCAACTGCAGTATTTGCGGAAGACTCTACACATGTTTCCCCCAGTTTTGTCGGCGATATAAGCATTGATCAAAAAGACATTCTTGATTCACAAAATTCCTTCGAATTTTCGATGACTCCAAAAGTCAAAGGAATGGAAAAACTATTCATCAGTGCAACTGAAGGAAATGCTGAATATCCCACTAAGCACAGCTGAAAAAATGGATACAGCAACGTTGTTAAAGACAGTACTTGACTATCCATTCATGATTGATATTTTAGCTTATGACAATACAACCCAAGGATTTGAAGGCCTTTCTTTGGAGTTTAACGGCGCTGCGGTTCTTTTGCAGAGACCAGACTTGGCGGAAAAACTTCAAACTATTTACAAAAATAGCATGGAAAAAATGGCCGTCAAAACAAAAAACAATATCAGTGATACAGATATCATGCAAAAGATGTTTATGGAGTCTCTGTTGGTCTATCCGAAAGTATATGATATGCTTAGTCAGGATGAAAAAGAGGCTGTAGCGGCACTTTCACAACAAGTATCCGATAAGTTTCAGACGTCGTCCCTTGTAATGGAAAAAACATCGGTAATTGCGGCAGCTCCCGGAGATATCTTAGAGTATGGCTATGTTTATCCTCCACTGTCTACTACTGGGGTTTTGGTCTGTAAGCGGCAAGATATGACATCTACTGATAAAACAGCTACAAATAACTATTTTGATGCAACATATCCAACAGCAACAAGACTAGGCACTGCCACTTACAACTACAACTGTCATTCATATGCTTGGTATTTATCCTCGACAGGCAATACGTGGTGGATGGATGAGGCAGCTTATTATATGACTTATGGTTATTATAACAAAGTAACGAACCCCACGGCCGGTGACAAGGTATATTATAACGGAGCACATTCCGGAAACGTTACATCTGTGAGCGGCTCCAATATTACAGTTACCTCCAAATGGGGCGCTGCTGGCTTATATCGTCACCCCATTAATGACTGCCCATACTATTTATATACCAAAACCTACTGGAGACATTAAAAAGGGAAGTGTAAGTGATTAAAACAGAAAGATACAGGGTTTTATGGGGTATCCTTTTCTCGGTTATTCTTGTAATAATCTTAGCAGCATGCGGGAGTCATAAATCATCAAATGAAGGGGAAAATATGATTTCCAAGGATAGAGATGAAATTTCATTAAAGCTTGAAAATACAAAAAGCATCGGTATTTCTGATCCAGTCAGCAGCGATAGCAACAGTACTGTCAATATCAAAGACCCAGAAATCATAAAGCAGATTGAGAGCTTATTCAACAAAACATCTTTTATAAAATGCACCACACAAGCACCCACACGAGCGCGTTGCCTTTTAGTTTCGTTTTACAATGACAGTGGCAGCTCACTCAGCCTTTTTGTTATTGCAAATGACATTGTGGACATTGATGGTACAAAATACAAATCGGAGGATATTACCTTCGATGCGATCAACACGTTATATCTCAAGTATAAGAATGGGCCGCGCCCAAAATTATAACATTTTCATACGATAAAGATCAGTTTCATACTACTTACCGGGACAACTCCCGGTTTTTCTTTGCTGTTTTTTACGCAAGCGGCTGGGCATATTTCTCCCTCGGATATCTAAGTGCACATACATCCCCAGCGTCTGAACCGTCATTCCTTTGCATCGATTCACGGCGTTTTGCATATAGGTCAGCTCATGGGGCATGGCCGAACCGCGCAACAGGCGCAGGTCGGCCTCTGCAAAACTGGGCTGCAGTGGTTCCTCCAACTCTTTGCAATCGGTGAGGATGAAATTTTATGTCTTGTTTATTAAGAATAATCCTAATATTTTAGAGCAAATTAAAAAATCTATTTCTCATTACTTTCACCAAAAAAACATCGAAAAAAGCAGGAAATTGCGGCAATCAACCGCAATTCTTGCATTTTCACATCCTTGGAGATATGCTGTTTGTTCGTTGTAGAACGCAATCTATTGCCCACAATAAGCTATAGTAATTGGCAGCAAACCGATCACACTGTTTTTTCTTTGTTATTCAATATTTTTTGCAATTATATCCTTTCAATCCCCCGGAAATTGCTATCCATGGAATAGCAAAAAATGCATAAAGAATTAAGCCATCCAACAGGGTGAGCTTAATTCTTTATGCAGATGAAAATCAAACTTTCTCTTGCAACGGAGATACCATTACCTATATTCCAAACTCCAACGAGTAAATATTCCTCTTCGGAATACGTTCCGGCATTAATCGTGTAAAACAGTTACTGTCAGTGTCTTTCATAATGTTGAGTCTTCTATCTTCATCTTATCTTCTTATTTATGTTGTTTTCTTTTCTGATGTTAGTCTATATCTTTGAGTGGGCAGTTCACTGCATAGTTCACTGTGAACTGTACTATAGTTCAGCAAATGAGCAGGCTACCCCCTTGGTGCAAAAGTAAAGTTTTTAGAGTTTGACATAATACAGATTGCTGCTCTTACCGCCGTTCTCACGCCATCTTTGCTCCTTGCGCAGACGGCCGCTTTTTTCAAGGTCAGCTATGGCGCGTTTGACGGTGCTTCGGGACAGCTTTAACTCCTTAGCGATGGTACCAATCGCCGGGTAACATTTGCCGTCCTTATCTGCTCGGTCATGAAGGTACATATAGACAGCCCTAGCGCGATACGGAAGCTCCGAGGAGTAAAGAGAAGAAAAGTAACCCACAGTTTCACCTCCTATTCAATCCGAACAGGAGCTTTTGTCCTGGTAGGCGCTTCCGGCTCCTGATTCGCCGTGTGCAATAATCCGCCCGATGCGGCAGATCTGACTTCATCTTCCTCCGGCACATCCACACAGACAGAATGTCGGCGGATGATTTCTTCTTCCACTCTGCGCCTGTCGGCATACTCCACTTCTCTGGCTGATTGTTCGGCAATCTCATAAGGCTTGCCGAAGGTAATGCCCCATTCCGTGAATAGCTTCAGCCGGGTGCGCATCGGGTATTCTCCGGTCTTGGTAACAATAAAATGGCCCTTAGGCATGGACTTTAACTCGTCTGACGTCATTAGCGGGCGCTCAATCATCTGCAGGCTCTGCGACGGGTCGTTTTTACCCCGATTGACGGAACCGCTCATGACGGTCTTGCTGCCCATGGCTTTTGACAAAATCTGTGCGGATTCACTGTTGGGAGCAAAGCCGCCGAATACGGTATCCTGGCAGTTATCAATGATAATAGCGGACCCTTCGCGGCCATAGTTTTTCTCCAGCTGCGCAAAGCTCTGGATGATGGCTACAATGGACACACGGCGGGAACGGGAAGCAGAGAACATCATCTCCGCCGACTCAATTTTTGGAATGGTTCCGATCTCGTCGAGGAACATCATCACACGATTGGGAAGCTTGCCGCCATGCTCGTCTGCCACTGACAGCATTTCACGGTAGAGCTGCTGTACGATCAGACTGATGATGAAATACTTGGTGCTGTCTTCTTCCGGCATCACCAGGAAGATGGCGCTTTTATTGGTGCAGAACCTTTCCGCATCGATTGCCGTGTCAAAGCACAGTATCTGCTCCAGCTCGGAATCCAGAAAAGCGTTAAGCCGTGAAAGCGCAGTAGAGAGAACACTTTGCATGGCCTGCTCCGCCGAGTTGAGCGCCGCTCCCGCAAACCACTTGGTCTTGTGCTCATTCGGCAGATGAGCAAGGAGCAGCTGAAACAAAGTCCTGCCCTTGACGCCGCTGGGCGCCAGAAGATCCTGTATCAATTTGAACACCGACACGATGTGCCTCTGCTTCGGCTCGCAGTATTCCGCGATAAGCAGGATTACGGACGTCAGCAGCCCTTCTGCTGCATCATAGAAAAAGGCATTTTGTCCAGCCATTGCTGAATCAAAGCCGCCGGAGGAGATGATGGTTTTGGCGGTTATCTTGGCATACTTCTCCGCTCTGGCCTTAAACGCAAGGTTCTGAGGATTATTGAGATATGCGTCCATATATCGGTTGACCAGATGGAGCAGATTGTTTCCGTCCGAGCGGGTGGGGTTTCTCAGGTCAATGACAGCAACCTCGTATCCGTATTTGTCTTTTGCGATCCCGGCATAATTGCGGTAGAGGTCGCCTTTGGTGTCGGTGGTTACAAAGCTCATGCCGCAGGCACAGGCGTATTCCAGATTCGGATAGAGAAAGTTTGCGGTCTTGCCGACGCCTGCCGCGCCGATCATCAGGCAGTGGATATCGTCATCGTCAACCAGCGCATATCCGTGCGAAGCGGTATTGTCAAACAGCGACGCCTTCCTCCAGCCGACTATCAGACCCTGCGCTTTCGGAAGGCTTTCGCCCTTCCGCCACTTCTCCGGCTCATAGGGAATTTCAGTATAAGTCTTTTTAATCTCCCGCTTTGTTGCCCAGCGCGCCGTACCGTGCTGACCGTCGCCGTCAGTTTTGGACTTGATGCCGTTGAGCGTGTAGTAATGCGCTATGAGTGATAACAAGCCGATACCCCCGAACATAGACAGTCCGGCGGCTGATAGAATTATGATTTGGGATGTTTGCAACTCGATCCCTCCTTTACATGGTCATCGAAAAATTTACTGCTTGCTCCCGTACCGGAAGCATCGACAGCATCTCCAGTTCAACAAACATTAAGGTTTTTACGCAGTCCAGCGCAAGGTGCTGATAAGAGGACAGGAGCTTTTCTTTATCCTCCAGCGTGCGGATACCGGATGCCTGAAGCTGACGGTTGATATCCGAAACATCCTGTCGCAGCTGCTCCGCCTTAGTACGAAGCCAGCCCCGATCCTCATGGGGACGGTAGCTGTTCTGTAGCTTTTGAACGAGCTGCTCCATTGTCACTGGCTGTCCCATCTGGCGCAGCTGCCTTTGCAGGGCTGTCAGTGAGCCAGCTGCCATGCACTGCAGACACTCCCGAACAGCTTCTGTATTCAGAGCCGCTGTTTTACCGGAGGCAAGAAGCGGTTCCACCGTCTCGGCACACACTGCGAGGAAGGAGTCAATATCTTTATGCGTTGAAAGAGCTTTGCACAAATCGTGCAGTTCAGCGCATACCTTGGGCAGAAGCTCCAGCTTTGGATGCTCCCGTGCCGTTATGGGACTGACGCCATACCTGGCTTTCAGATCCTCGTTCCAGTCCTTGTGCTGTGACTGAAGTACAGAAATATTGCATAGCCCTTCTCCTGCAGAATATCCTTCAGGCGGCCGCTGGCTTCGATGCCTGCCTCGTCATGGTCCAGGCACAGCACGATGCTTTTCAGTCGTGGATTCGTATCCAGCTGACAGAGCATAGCATGTTCCGATACGCCGTCCAGCGTGACATAGCTGTGCTGCTTCCAGCCATCCTTATTCAGGGTAATGAACGACAGCATATCCACTGGCGCCTCAAAAACATACAGTGTATCGCTTTCCCCAATCCGGTGAAAGCTGTATTTGGGATCGCTGCCTTCCACATTGCCCTTGTATTGCTCTCCCTGGGTGTAGGTTCCGCGCTTGTGAGCATGACGGCGAACGCCGTTTTCATCTAGCCCCACAAACACTGCATTGTGATATTCCTTATCCTCGTAGATTAGCTTTTCATGGGCAAAATGGGACAGCACCTCCCGGTCTATGAAGCGCTGTTTGATAAGATAGGCAAACACCCGGCGCATATCCGGATTGGCTTCCGGCAGCGCGAAGGCTTTGCGGAGAGGCGGCGCACTCTTGGAGGTCTGGTTCCATTCCACGCCGGACTCGCCGCCGAGGAGCAGCGTCACCGCTTCGGGAAAGCTCATGTCATAGAACTGCTGGACGAAGTCGATGGCATGACCGCCTTCTTTCCGGGAATGGCGGAACCATTGGCAGCCTCGCACGGTCACGCTATCGTACCGTTTCCAGCGCCATTCCCGACCAGAACTCACCAGCTGTTCTCCCTGACGCTGGAGAAAATCCACCAGATCCACCGAGTTAGCCCGCTGTTTTTGTTCGTCCGTAAAATGAATATATGGCATACCACGCACCCTCCTTATCAGCGCTCGCGTTTCCCGCGGCGGCGAAAAAAAAACCACCCGCCGATTAGCGGATGGTCTGAATGACAACTGATTGAATTTTACGGAGAGCAGTTCTTTCTTCTGCAGCTGTTTTGGATATTTTATTTGCATGGGAACCCTCCTTTGCTTTAATAGGTTTGTTTGAGTTCGTGATCGTCCGGGGCGTGCCCCTGGGCGATCTTTTTCTGGCGGAGCCTGCGGCGCAGCTTGCTGTCCGCCTGCATTCCCGGCCCGCCGGGAAGCTTTCTTTGTTCTTCCCTGAATATTCGGCTTAAATGATGCAGAAGCCGCGTGGCTGCAAGGAAGAGAGACGGATCACGGAACGAGTCCAGATGGTCAAGGAAAAACCGTGCGTAGATATTTTCCTGTTCAGCCGACAGAGTGAGCCAGCGTACCGCTGCCTCCCGATCCCTTGGAACCTCATGTCCCATAAGATAGAGCTTGCCAAGTACATATTGCGCGTATTGACTGCCCTGCTCCGCGGATGCAATCAGCCATTTGACAGCATCCTCCACATTCTTGGGGACATCCTCTCCCAGCAAATAGAGCTTTCCAAGCTGATACTGGGCGAACGAATTGTTCTGCGATGCCGATTTCGTGAAGAGCTCCACCGCCCTGGGAATGTCTTTCGGAACATCCTCTCCCGCCAGATATAGCTTCGCCAGTGCGTATTGTGCAAACTGATTCCCAAGATCTGCGGAAACCGTCAGCCATTTGACGGCGGCTTCTACATCCTTGGGAGTATCTATATCGGCAAGATAGAGACTGCCGAGGGCATATGCAGCGTACTGGTTATTCTGTTTCGCCGCCATTGTGAACAACGACACGGCTTTTTCCATATTCTTCTCCACATGACTGCCGTCACGGTGCAGCTTAGCCAGGGCATACTGTGCAAGGCTGCTGCCGCTGTCCGCGGCTATTGTCAGCCACAGGATGGCCTTCTCTGCGTTTTCATAACCGCTGTCTGCATCCAGGTAGATCTTGCCGAGCATGTATTGGGCATGGACATTGCCAAGTCGTGCGGCCTTTTCAAAACATGCAACCGCCGCAGACACATCCTTCTCCGTGCCGGTTCCGGTATAGAGCATTTGCCCCAGGCGGTACTGGAGCTTATCATCATGGCTCCGTTCCTCCAACCTTTGAAAACAAATAAAGGCTTCCTCAAAGTGCAGTTCCGCTTTTTCAGCATTCTTTGCAGTGCCGACGCCGTCCCGGTATATTTTCGCCAGCTCATAGGATGCGTATGGTACACGCTGTCTGGCAGACCTGCGGTATAGGTCGAAGGCGGTTTTAAAGTCCTGATCCACGCCTTGCCCCCGGTAAAAAAGACCGGCGAGAGAATACTGGGCATATTTGTGGTTTTGTGAAACCGCCATATCAAACCATCCCGCCGCTTCCTCATAATCCTGTTCCGTACCAAGTCCCGCTGCGTACATTTTACCGATGCGGTATTCCACATACCGGTTTTCTTTTTCTGTTTCAATATCCAGAAACGCGGCGAGTGCTTTGTTGTACCAGGAAAAGGAGAGATCTTTGTCTATCTCCACACCAAGCCCGTCCGAATACATACGGCCGAGGTCGTGCATGGCGAGAGCGTTTCCTGTTTCAGCTTCCTCAAGGAACAAGCAGAGGACTCGCTCAAAGTCCGGTTCCATGTCATCGCTGTCATAGAGAAACGTGCGAGCCTCTTTGTAGCGGTCGCTCCATGTGATATGGGGATGGGGTTCCCCGGAATCATCTTGACCTAAATCGGTACTGGATAAATACTCCGAAGCAAAGTACGGAATATCTTCATCCTCATCCAATCTTTCATTTAAGACCAGAAACTGTTCTTCCGCCTTCAATGCAGAATCGGATTCCTCTGTAGCTGATACTGTTTCTTCATATAATTCGTCATCATTCTCATCGCCCTCAAAAGTAAAATGGTGACCGCCGATGTTCATGGCTTCGGCGATCACCATATTTTTTATGCTCTTGAATTCTTTTTGCTGAGAGAGCGAAAGCTGATCGGGAAGCTTATCCTTATATGTGCGCTGCACTTCGTTGCGCAGCTCGTACCATTTTGCGTAGGCTTCCGCCACCCTTGGGTCCTTTGCCAACTCATCCACAATCTGATCTACTATAGACTTTAGTGGCGCTTTGAGATAACCGTACTGCTTCTTCCCTTTCGTATACTTCAGCCGCTCCGCCAGACGGGACAGCAGATCTTCGATGAATGGGTTCTCACAGGCTCCCGATTGTTTCAGCGCCAAGATATCCTGCAGTGCGT
>NZ_JYNH01000187.1 GCF_000960765.1 Desulfosporosinus sp. I2
AATTTTGCCCATTAAAGGCACAAGTTTTTCAAAATATAACCAATACGCTTGTTTAAATCCGGGGAAAGTCGGTTTCGCCATATCTAACGATACAACGTTTCCTCCTGGCTTAACTGTACGAACCATTTCCTTTATACCCTGACGTAAATCAGGTAAATTTCGTAATCCCCAACCTACTGTAATCCCATCAAACATATTATCCGTAAAAGGAAGTTCCATTGCATTTCCTTGAATAAATGTAACCCTATTTTTGTGCAGGGATTGCTCTAAGGAACGTTTTGCTACATCGAGCATTTTTTGCGAAAAATCCAATCCTATAACATTTCCTTCTTGAGCAACGGCGTTTCCCAATTCCATAGAAAGTTGACCTGTACCACAACAAACATCCAGAATATGCATACCAGGTTTTGCGCCTACTCTCTGGACTGCCAAACGTCGCCATCGTTTATCCATTCCGAAACTCATCAGGCTATTCATGAAATCATAATGACCCGCAATAGCATTGAACGTATCTTGTACATAGGTTGCTTTATCTTTACCTGCAAAATCCATCGTTAATCTCCCTATCCATGGTTATTATTTTTGGTATAGTATAGACATTTTCTTAAATACTACGCGAACAATGGCCTTTTGTCTAGGATTATTAGTTGACCAATTGTTCAAACCCCACTATACTGTAACTAACAGTATGCTGTATATGACAGTATGATGTATCTTACAGTGTATAGGAGGGTTGAACTTGAATTGTTCGAAACATAGCCGTCATACTAATGCCTTTATTCTTCTCTTTTTGCAAAAGTCCTCACCAGCCTATGGTGCTCAGATTCTCTCAAGCTTACAGACAGAATTACCCTATTGCTTAACCGATAGTCCGAGTGTTTACAGGTCCCTTCAGGAGATGGAGAAAAAGTATTGGGTGAAGTCGCATTGGGAAACCCAGGATATCGGTCCTCCACGCAAATGGTATTGCATTACTCCCGAAGGGCAAGTTGCGCTCCATGATTATGCTGAGGACATCCGACAGCGACACGCCAATTTCAACTATTTTCTCACACACTATAGCTTAATATTCGAATAATCATTCTTGGAAAAGGAGGGGCTTTTGATGGACTCGAAAAAAACCATAAACTATTCGACGATCGGTGTACTATCCTTCGCTCACTTACTCAATGATATGTATAGTAATTATTTACCCCAAATGCTCCCCTTTTTGGTTGCCGCTACGGCCCTCTCAACGACTCGGGCTGCCATATTAGTCTCAGCGTTTACAATTAGCTCATCATTCATTCAACCCGTCTTCGGTTATTTCTTAGACAGGCAAGGTAAACGCTGGCTCGTTCATGTCGGTACCCTGTGGATGGCCATAATGCTCAGTTTAACGGGTCTAGTCCAGAGCTATTCCCTGCTTGTTCTCTTGGCTGGGTTGGCTGGTCTAGGAACCGCTGCCTTTCATCCTCAAGCATCGACCATGATTACGGTTGTAAGTGGGGATCGTAAGGCAGTTCTCCTTTCAACGTTTATCGCTTTTGGAAATACTGGTTTCGCTCTCAGTCCACTCTTGCTAGTCCCATTATTTCAAGCCTTTGGGCTTCACGCTACTATTTATACTGTTTTCCCCGGCATTTTCGTTGCTCTTTTGCTCTATTTCTTGGCACCTAAAAATAACGTCCTTAGTGGTGGAAAAGCCCCTAATTTATCTGAGGTGTTACACTCTTTAAAATCTGCACGCTTAGAATTACTTGCAATTACCAGTGTCATAGCGATACGTTCCCTAGCTTATACTGGATTATTAACCATCCTCCCGCTATACTTTCAGGCCCAAAATCTTTCCAGCATCACCTCTAGTCATTTAGTTTTTATTATGTTATTTTCTGGTGCACTGGGGGGGATTATGGGTGGTCTAATTTCAGATCACTATGGACGAAAACCCTTAATTGTCAGTTCACTCATTCTTACTACCCCTCTCTTCTATGGTTTCCTTTACACAAAAGGCATTCTTAGCATAGTTTTTCTTGCCTTAGCTGGGGCTTCCTTGTTGTCAAGTTTTTCCGTGACAGTGGTTGCTGCGCAGGAAGCAATTCCGAATAATAAATCTTTAGCAGCCGGGTTAACCATGGGGTTTGCGGGGGGAATCGGAGGGCTAATGGTAATCTTTATTGGCCGACTTGGAGATCTTTATGGGTTAACTACTGCAGTTTCTGTGCTCTTTATTCTCCCTATAGTGGCTGGAATTATCGCTCTTTTCATGAAAAGTCGACCGACAGCAAAAGCTGAGCGTCTTGCCGCCCGATAGTCTGGAAACTATCTCTAAATTCAAAAGAGCCATCCCCACTTCATAAGTGGGGATGGCCTTTCGTTTAACCCGATTATAAAGCTTTGCTAAGGTTCTTACATCGATACGCTAGATGCTAATTTTAAAGGCACCGCACATTAAACCAAAAACAATGTCATCTACCCCTTCTAAGGAACGAGGTTTCTTAGAAGTTACCCAATCGCTGATGGTAGCATCCAAAGTACCAAAGAACATTTGTCGGCCAATCTTAATATCCGTTAACATAATTTCCTCTTTTTCAACCCCTTGAGTGAGAACCTCTTCAATTAGCTGAAAATATCCTCTTAAAGGTCCAGAAATTGCTTCCCTAATCTTTGGATCGGACTGACGAATCTCTATCTGAGTGACCATCGCAAGAGCGCGATTTTCTTGCATGCATTTTAAGTGAGTCCGTATTATGCATAATATCCGCTCCTGAGTTGTCTTACAATGCACAATTGCCTGGCGAATCTCTTCAATAAATTGACCCATCCGATCCGAAAAAAGACTTACTAGAATATCTTCCTTATTCTTAAAGTATAAATAGATTGTACCATCAGCAACTCCCGCTAGTTTAGCAATTTTAGAAACTTGACATGAATAATAGCCATATTCGGCAAAAGCCTCCGTGGCTGCATCTAGAATGGCCTGATATTTTGCTTCACGGGGCTTCGTCATGCAGAACAGATCTCCCTTCAGTTTTCATAAGATTAATAATATAATTGTCGTATTATTCTGCATTATATCATTAACTATTAAGTTAATAAACTATTACTTCACCTTAGAACTTACAACTTGTTCCCCACGCTTTGTAAGAACCCAGAAAGTGAACGTATCCATAGGTTTAAACCCACATCCTTCACAATGGTTGCAACCTTTATCTAAATCACAGCTTAGGCTACAGGTTTGCCCCAATAATTCACGTCGAATATAACCCATGTGTTCCAATTGGTTTAAGAACCCTTCAACGTCTCTTATTGAACAGCCAACTTCCGTTGCTAACTGGGCCAATGATAATGATTCCTTACGTGCCAGTATTTCCAAAATACTTGTAAGCATATTCATACCCCCTGGGGTTGATTAGGATTATTGAAATCCAAGAGCTAGACCTCCGTGAAATACAATCCAACCCACTACAAAACTAAGGGTCAAGCTGTAGGCTACACCAAAGCTTGTCCAACCTAAATTATTTCCTGATTCTTTATACGTTGTTACGACAGATGCCAAACAAGGGATATAGAGCATATAAACTACCAGAAATGTATAGGCACCTAAAGGAGTCATAGCCCCCGTCATTGCTTGTGCTATAGATTGGGAAGCATCGGCAGCGACACCATACAAAATCCCTAAGGTTGATAAAGTCGTTTCTTTCGCCGTAAAACCAAAAACGATGGCTACCATGATTCGCCAGTCAAATCCTAACGGTTGGCCAATAAAAGCCAACATCCCCCCCATTTTACCAGCCCAAGTCGCGTTCATTGGAACCCCCTGTGGATAAGAGCTTAGGACCCAGACCACAATCGAAGCCACCAAAATAAATGTCCAGGCTCTTTTTAAAAAAGAGTAAGTTTTTTGCCAGGTTGGCAATAGGACATTGCGCCATGTGGGAATATGATAAAGTGGTAGCTCCATGACAAAGGCTGATCGCTCTGTTTGTTTGACCACTCGTCTTAAAAAAAGTGCGGAGAACATCACAAGAAGCATACTTATCAGTAAAAGACTGATCATAATTAGGGCACCTCGAGAACCTGGAAAAAACGCAGCTACAACTGCACTCATGACCCCCAAGCGAGGTACACAAGGAATTAAAGGATTAATCAGGATGGTAATCAAGCGATCCTTGGGATCTTCTAAGGTTCGCGTTGCCATAATTCCCGGTACATTACACCCAAAACTAGATATTAAGGAAAAAAACGATTTTCCATGCAATCCCATGAGTTGCATAAAGCGATCTCCTAAAAAGGCAGCCCTCGCTAAATAACCGCTATCCTGCATAAATGAAAAAAGGCAAAGAATATGGCTATTTGAGGAACAAAGGCTAAAACGGCACCCACACCAGCAAAGATCCCGTCTCTTACTAAACTCTGGACAAATTCAGGAGCCTGCCCCCATTGTAGCAAACCAACAACGATATCGGCCACCCATGCCATACCAAGAGAAACAGCCCCCCCTAAAGGCGCACTAGCAATAAAGGACATCCAAAAAACTAAGGCTAATATGACCAGCATAATTGGATAACCCCAAAATGGAGAAAGAATCCAACTATCTAGTCTATCCGTCAAGGTGGGTTTGTTTGGATTCTCATGCTTTCTAAACTGGGGGAGAATTGATGAGATATATCGGTATTTAGCATCCGCTATAGCCATCTCAAAATGGTCCTGAGTCCACCCATCTTCCTCATATTTCGCAAGTAACGATTCCCCTGGAAGTTCAGCAACTTCTTGTAGCTCGTAACTAACGGGATCACCGTTATTACAGCATGAATTCACCGTCTTATTTACCGGCAACTTTGTCGAACTTATCGACCATTTTTGCCCAATTTCAGGATCTCTCTCAAGACATTTAATCGCTAACCAGCGCAATGGGTAGGTTGTAACCCAAGGAGTATCTACTAAGAGCAATTCCATGGCCTGAATCTTCTGTTCAAGATCTGCTGGATAACTGACCTCAACCGGTAAAGGATCAGAGGCCATGCTTCCAACTCTAATGGCTTCCGATAAAAACTCTTCAATCCCTTTTCCTTTGGCAGCAACAATCTCGACCACTGGAACTTTCAAGGCCGAAGCAAGCTTTGAAGACTCAATCGAGATTCCAGCAGAATGAGCTAAATCCATCATGTTTAAACCGATCACTATGCGAGGTACTAACTCAAGAATTTGAAGTACTAAATAGAGGTTTCGTTCTATGTTTGAAGCATCGACCATTGCCATAACGACATCTGGTCTTTCGCGAAGAATATATTCCCTTGTAATAATCTCTTCTTGAGAGTATGCGGTCAAGCTGTAAGTTCCTGGTAGATCAATTAGTTCAATAGTTTGGTTAGCTCTTTGCAGCACACCTGATTTTCGTTCAACCGTCTTACCTGCCCAATTTCCGACCTGTTGGTTTGAACCCGTTAAAGCATTAAATATTGTACTTTTGCCTACATTAGGGTTCCCGATTAGTGCTATTTTCATCTCTTGCCGCCTCCCCTCTTTTTGTGAATAATATAAATGTCAAAGCGGCCTAGTCACGTTCTACCTAGAGTCCCATGGGTCGAGCCATTTATCGACTTGCTAACAAATGGTCGGTATATTGGGGATCTTTTTCCGTCACAATAATTTTTGCACATTCTCCTCTGCGCATGGCTAAATAGTATCCTTTTAGACGAACCTGAAGTGGACCACCAAAAGGAGCATGACGAACGACTTCTAATTCGACTCCCGGAACAATACCCATATCCATCATCCGGCGACGTAAGGCCCCTCCGCCGTCAATACGTTCAACACGTGCCCATTCACCTGTTTTTAAGTCTCCTAAATAGCGTTCCATCGTTATCCCCCCATTCAGAAACGAGAATCATTCTCACCATTAGTCCAAAACACAACTGAGAACATATCTCATTTGATATTAGAATACTCTTCTTTCGCGTTACTGTCAATAGAATTCTCACTGATTACGTCCGCCCAAGTTCCCCTATGGCTTCTCCCTACTCCCACTCATATCGTTGGCTATTGAGTATTTGGAATCGGACACGACATACCGTCTTATTGATTACCCACGATATTGATGAGGCTATTCTTCTCTCTGATAAAGTAATTGTTCTAAGTCAACGACCCACACGAATTATCCATGAGTTCGAAATCCCTTTCCCTCATCCACGTGATCCTGATGAACTGTTACTTTCTAGTGTTGCCTTAGATTTTAAGAGACAACTATTACACCTCCTCGTACCTTAGATACAAACTCAAAAGGAGCTGTGTCATAAGTCACATTAACTTATGACACAGCTCCTTAATCTAGGGCGGCACTGAATAAATCTATGTAGACTCTTTTACCATCAATAACCCTGCTTTCAAATAAAACAAGCTCTTCAACCATGAACTCACCTAGCTTCTTTGCTTGAACAAAGGAAAGATTAATATTATCGATTTTTGGTCGAGAGGCTAGGGTTATATGAGGCTTAAACTGTCGTTCTTCTAATTTAAAGGCCTTGTTTTTCAGTTCATAATGAAGGGTTTCTTTTAGCTGATTAAGTTTCGGTAAATCTCCACTTACCGCAGTCCATAATGTATGAGACCGTTTAAGAGATGGAAATGCCCCAAGCCCACCCATTGTTAACCCGAATGGTTTGTAGTTGTTAGCAACTTTCGTGATAGTTTTTGTAAGTGCCGAAATCTTATCGGTTTCTAACTCTCCAAGAAATTCTAAGGTTATATGAAGATTGTCTACTGATTTCCAAGATCCATTAACACCTAATTGTCTTAGTTTAGATTGAAATTCAAGAAGAGTTTGTTTGATCTCAGCAGGTAGATCAACCCCAACGAATAACCTCATAAACTTTCTCCTATTACTTTAATTTGAGTCTTTTACAGAGTTTACCTAAATTCAGACCACTTTTAGAGTATTTGATTTTTAGAGAGCTCTTATTCTAATCTTGACTCTTTGAATTCTGGAAGCATTAGTTCCTACCTCATAATAGCAGGATTCTCAGTAATGAAGTTCGCTCAGCGTCTTCCTATGGGTTTACAGAAATTACTTAAAGGTCAGATGAACCAAAGATTTGCCTTAGGTGATGATCCATATGTCTCAAGTAATCTTGAATTAGATCGTAAAGAGTAATATATTTGTTATCGCCTATATCACAGATGTACAATAATTTCTCCTCGGGAGTCTTCGAAATAACTCTCACAATATGTCTATTGAGAGTTGCCCAGAGGTTAACAATCTCATCGGAGGGTATACTTTGATAGTCTTGAATTAATACCCAATTGTTTTGGCTATAAGGACTTACTACAAACGGTTGACTTTCAAATTGGATTTTAGTAAATCTATGATGATTGTTGGTGGCCGAATCACACAAATGTCCCAATATCTCCCTTTTCGACCATTTCCCTACTAATTGTGATGATAATTCCTGTTCCGAAAACTCTTTGACTCTTAAGGGAACTGTTTGAACTAGGTAATTTAACCTTTTGATTATTGTCCTCATTTCTTCACTCCTTGCTAATAACACTAATGCCCCAACGCAATCATGTGTTAAGTATTTTATCACTTTTTAATAATAGCAGCACTAAAATAATACCTATCACTGTCAATAATGCCGATACTCTATACATCAATTGTACCTCACCCACTCGAATCAGCCACCCCGCGCCAATTGTACCGACAATTGCACTGATTCCGAAACTGACAGCATTAAAAGCTGACTGGGCACTTCCTTGAACATACGCTGGCAGAAGCGAGTTTAAATACTCAACACCAGCCAGATAAAAAAGTGCAAAACTAAGACACTGAGTAAATTGCAACATAAGAATGACCCTATAATCTTGGATTTGGCTATACCCTATCCAACGAAAAGTGAAGATAACTCCTGCCAAAACAATGAGTTGTTGAGGATTAAACCTTTTCAGCCACATAGTACCCATACTAAACACGATCATTTCACTTAAGGCTGCAATCGTCCACCCAAATCCGATCCACCAACGACTAGCTCCTAATTCTTGCAAATGCCAACCAAAAAAAACAGTATAGGCATTATACGGTGCCATAAATAAAAATGTGACCATAAAAAAAAATCATCAAACTGGGAGTTCCCAACACGTTTAGAAACGATGTAGGAATAGCGGGTAAAGATGAGCCCGCTTGCACAGCCTTTCTCGGGTTTGGCAATAATCTTGCCCACAATATACTCACTATCAGAATAACCCCTTCAACAAACCCAAACCACGCTAAATCTAAATAAGTAAAAATTAATCCACCAAGAGCGGCAGTTATCGCAAAACCGAAGGAACCCCAGCGACGAATTTTCCCATAACCCTTGCGATCCTCCAGTGTATTTAACACTAAGGCATCAGATAA
>NZ_JYNH01000188.1 GCF_000960765.1 Desulfosporosinus sp. I2
ACTAATAAATCATACGCTCTTTTGCAAACTGTTATTCGCTTTTCAAAAGTATCTGCCTGGCCTTGTTCATCAAAAGCCATTACCACAACGCCCGCGCCATATCGTTTAATTAACGTTGCTTGCCGAATAAACTCCTCTTCCCCTACTTTTAGGCTTATGGAATTTACGACAGCTTTACCTTGGATTGCCTTTAAGCCTACTTCTAAAACTTCAAATTTTGAGGAATCAATCATCACCGGAACTCTTGAAATCTCTGGCTCGCTAGCAAGCAGCTTAAGAAATATATCCATTTCACTTAAGGCATCAAGCAGCCCATCATCAAAGTTTATATCTATAATTTGGGCTCCATTTTCCACCTGTTCCTTGGCCACAAATAATGCTTCTTCATATTTTTTCTCTCTAATTAATCTTGCAAACTTAGCTGATCCAGAAACATTCGTTCGTTCCCCAATATTGACAAAATTATTTTCTTTCTTTATGACAATGGCTTCAAGACCACAGTAAACCGTCTCTTTCTCGATCAGAGGGATTTTCCTTGGTTTGATGCCCTTAATCGCTTCACTGATCGCTTTAATATGCGCCGGTGTTGAACCGCAGCATGCCCCGACAATATTTAAATGACCTTCCTCTGCCAATTCCTTTACCAAAGCCGCAGTTTCTTCCGGACGTTCCTCATACTCCCCAAGGGAGTTTGGCAGACCTGCATTTGGATGAAAAGTTACATAACGATCTTGTGTTTTGGAAAGATTTTTAATGAAAGGAATTAAATCCTTGGCTCCAAAGGAACAATTTAATCCTATGCCAAGAATTTCATCACCCTTCATAGTGTGGGCAAAAGCTTCAAGCGTCTGACCGGATAAAATACGACCACTTTTATCGGCAATAGTACCTGAGATAAAAATAGGCAGGGTTAAACCTTTTTCCTCAAAGACATTTTCAGCTGCAAATATTGCTGCCCTAGCATTTAAAGCATCAAATATTGTTTCAATAACTATAATATCTACTCCACCATCTACAAGCCCCTGTATCTGCTCCCCATAAGCAAGTACGAGTTCATCAAAGCTTATATTTCTTATTCCTGGGTTTTCAACATCTGGTGAAAGTGATGCTGTTCTATTGGTAGGCCCAATTGAACCTGCTACAAAACGCGGTTTACTGGGATCAACGTTAGTAAAAAGATCTGCCTCTTCTCTTGCAAGCTTTGCTCCATGGAAGTTAAGCTCATAGACCTTATCCTCCATGCCATAATCCTTTTGAGATATTCTAGTTGCATTAAAGGTATTTGTTTCAATGATATCCGCCCCAGCTTCTAGATAACGTTTATGAATCCCTTTAATAATCTCTGGATGAGTAATATTTAGAAGGTCATTATTCCCCTTTTGCCCTCTATGGCAATTACAACGTCCTGCAAACTCTTGCTCATTTAAGTTATATCCCTGAATACAAGTCCCCATTGCGCCATCTAGGACAAGAATTCTTTCCTTTAAATATTCCTCGATATTGTATCTCATCAGTTAGCCCCCTTAATTTTGAGAAAGTACATTAGATAGATTTGAACCTAATACATTCACTATAGCATGATAAAATAGATATAGGTTAACTCCAAAAAACTATAGCCTGCTATAGCATAAAACTATAACAGGCTAATTTTTAGAGTTCTGCCAGTGATTATCTATAGATGTTTAGTTACTTCTTCCAATTCTTGCACATAAGCTGTCGCAAGCCTGCTAAGCGTTACACTTTTATGTGAAATCCATCCAACAGTGATCGTTTCGTTAATATCCAAGGGTACTGGGATGATGTTATTGCCGTTAAGGTCAGCACTTAAAACGCCTGTTGAAATGGTGTAGCCATTTAATCCGATCAAAAGATTAAACAGAGTTGCCCTATCACTCACACGGATACTCTTTTTATGAGATAAGGTACTCAATATTTCCTCTGAAAAATGGAAAGAATTGTACTCTCCTTGCTCAAAGGACAAGCAGGGATACGAATCTAAATCCTCCAACGTGACTCTCTCTTGCTTTGCCAGGGGATTTTTAGCACTGATGAAAACATGAGGTGCAGCTTTAAATAATACTGTGAACTCCAAATTGTTTTCTTTCATAAGCTTATTGATTACCTTTGAATTGAATTCATTGAGATACAAAATACCGATTTCGCTGCGAAGGTTTTTTACATCCTCCAAAATTTCATAGGTTTTTGTTTCTCTTATGGTAAACTCATATTCCTCCAAGGCATATTTTTTTAGGAGATTTACAAAGGCATTGACAGAAAAAGCATAGTGCTGGGTTGAAACAGAAAAATGCTGGGGGGATGGCTTTGCATCTAGGTAACGGTTTTCCAACAATTCTGTTTGCTCCAATACTTGCCGTGCATAGCCGAGAAATTCCGCCCCCTCAACTGAAATACTAATTCCCTTGTTGGTGCGCTCAAAAATCGTGATATTAAGCTCTGCTTCCAATTCTTTTATTGCGTTGGAAAGGCTGGGCTGAGCTATGAATAAACGCTTTGCAGCCTCATTAATGGAGCCCCAGGTTGCGATTTCAATTGCATACTTAAGCTGTTGAAGTGTCATTTTGGCGTCGCCTCTAAATTGTAGACGTTTCCGGTCTCGTGTTGAAATTTAACTAGTAGCTCTCTCAGATAGTTCATTGCACTCACCGAAAACTCCCGACCTTCTTCAGTTTCAATTCCTTTTCCCATGAAATTCAGTAACGCCTCATTCATTCCGACGATACCGATCGTACTGAAATGATTGTGCCAATAATGCCCAGTCCGCTCTTTTGAATGTCTCAAATAATAGCATGAATAGGGATACAGTCCCCTTTCTGACTGCTGTTCAATAATTTTCCGCTTGATTTCCAAGGCCGTGCGCCCGATTTCAGCCATTTGTTTCAGACGTTCCATAAATTCCTGTTTTGTATTGGATAGATAAGCTAATCTGGGAAGGTTAATTGTAAATACACCGATTGATCCTGTGAGAGGATTGCTTCCAAACAAACCCCCACCTCTTTTTCTAAGTTCACCGGTATTAAGCCTTAACCGGCAGCACATGGATACGGCATCTTCGGGAGACAGATCTGAGTTTACAATTTTGATAACAACCAAGACCTTAGCCTTGCCCAAGTCTTAGTTTCATAACAAACGTAAGTGCAAAGAACCCTGATGCGACCAGCACAATCGTCGCCCCAGTAGCTGTTCCCCAAAAGTAGGATAAGATTAAGCCCGATAGTCCTGAAATCACAGCAATCAAAACTGAGTAAATATGATATTGCCTCATATTTTTAGCAATATTTCGCGAAGAGGCTGCTGGAATGATCAGTAGTGAACTAATAATCAGTATCCCTACCCATTGGATTGATATCGTTACGATAACCGCCATAATGATGCTAAATAAGTATTCATAGAGTCTAACCCCAATCCCTCTGCTACGGGCCAAAGATTGGTTCATACTCGATAGAAGAAGCTTATTAAAAATCACGACCCATAAAGAGATTACGAGTACGAAAACAATTCCAAGTGTCAACAAATCTGACGGACTAATACTTAACAAGTCCCCAATAAGATACCCTGAATATTTGTTAAAGCCACCATTACGAGAAAGTATGACAATGCCCAGCGCAACTGCCGTCGAAGAAAATACCCCGATGATCGTATCCGTTGAAGCCGTGTTCGCTTCTTTGACAATAAGAATGGCTATCGTAATCAACACAGAGAAAAAAAGGATGGACCAGATTGGATTTTTAATGCCCAATATTACCCCAATGGCAATCCCTGTTAAGGCAGAGTGACCTAATGAATCAGAAAAGAAGGCCATTTTGTTATTAACAATCATGGTGCCAAGCAAGCCAAAAATAGGGGTTACTAGTAAAACGCCCAAAAGAGCATTCTTCATAAACGCATATTGCATCCATTCGAAGGGAAGAAATAAATCGACCAAGCTATACCATAAGTGCATTATTCCACCTTATCCTTCTCATCCCTTGGGAAACGATTAGACCAATCTAAACCAAAGGTTTGAATAACGTTGGGATTACTGAAAACTTCTTGTGGAGTCCCACAGCATTCAATCGTCTTATTATTGATAAAAGCAACACGATCTGCATATTCCGCTACCAAATTAAGATCATGCGAAACTAAGATAATCGACAAATCATAATTATCCCTAAGGATCGAAACGGTTTCATAGAATAACTTTAAGCCCTTTTGATCTATACCGGATACCGGTTCATCAAGGAGTAGGAGGTGAGGAATTGGATCAAGGGCAAGCGCTAATAATACTCTTTGTAACTCACCACCAGATAATTCTCCTAACCGTTGATTAATCAGATGTTCTCCATGAGTACGGGCCAAGCTTTCTTTGACACGCTCGCGTATCTTTTTAGGGTAGGTAAACCAGATTGGGATATTTGTATGGGCTGCAACAAATAAATCAAGGACACTAGTAGGGGAGCTTGAATCCAATTCGAGTTTTTGGGGAACATAGCCCATAGACGGTCTTGTGGTGCCTTTATCTTTAGCATCCAAAAATTGAAGTTCTCCGGTGTGAGCAATCTCCCCTAGAATAGCCTTTAAAAGCGTGCTTTTCCCCGCACCATTAGGTCCGATAATCGCTGTCAAATCTCCACAATGAATATGGAGATTGACATCCTTTAATATTTCTATACCGCTACGTTTTACCCCAAAGTGATTGATTTTGGTGCAACATAACCCACATTCGCAGGTATTACATTCAGAATTGGCACATTTATGGTGTTTCATTTTCATTTTAGAGCCTCTTGAAGGGTTATAAGATTGCTTTCCATAAGATTAATATAGGCCTCTGCCTCCATCGGCCCTGTTACGACTGGATCCAGCGTATAAACTTTAGCGCCCGTCTCTTTCCCAATTGTATCAGCTGCTTTAGTAGGATATTGTGGTTCTGCGAAAAGCGCCTTAATTTTCAAATTTTTAACTTTTTCTATCGTTTCACTCAATTCTTTAGAATCAGGCGCAGAACCCGGCTCACGTTCGATAACGCCCGCAATGGTTAAGTTAAATTCCTTTGCAAAATATGGAAATGCTTCATGAAAAGTAACGATATTGCGTTGTGGCAAACCATCTAGTGTTTGGTGCATTTTAGCTTTCAATGCTTCAAGTTTTTTAATATAGGCTTGAGTATTTTCCTGGTACTTTTGCGCATTTGAAGGGTCGAGGTAAGCGAGTTGCTCTCCAATCGTTTTCACCTGGGTAATAGCATTCGTAATACTCAACCAAACATGGGGATTATCCCCTTGGTCCCCTTCTCCTTTGATTAACGGTATTCCTTGACTAGATTCAATAATTTTTAAATTTGGCATTTGTTTCGTAACCTTATCCATGAATGATTCCATTCCTGCTCCATTAATGACGAAAATTTTAGCCCCATCTAAATTCTTCATGTCTTCAGGTGTGGTAGCATAGTCATGAAGACATCCCGTCGTAGGCTTCGTCAAATTTATAATCTTTACATTAGGAATGTCTTTGGTAATATTTGAGGTAAAGATATACATGGGGTAGAATGATGTCGCTATTGTTAAGGGCTTTTCTGGATTGGTTACTGAACTTGTGGTTTGACTAACAGTAGCTTTAGACTCGCTGTCTGCCCCACATCCATTCAATACCAATGTCAGTAAGCTTAATAATACGAACCAGATAAATTTTGGCTTTTTCAAAAACATTTAAAATTATCCCCTTTAGTGTTTGCAATTGCCTTGCATTTGCATTTAATTTCTTTATTTAAAATTATACTCTATTATTGTTAATTGTAAACCATTACTTTACTTCTTAGTCCTCAATATTGAACAAAACTAAAGGTAAATTCTTTATCGACGCTGAATAATTAAATGCGCGAAATATTGCTAAAATATTAAAAAGGATTAAAATAAACATAGTACAGCAATTGAAGAATTAAGGAATGATCTTGTGGACGAAAATTCAAAGTATAAAGATGTCTTGAATCGAGAAGGGATTAAAAGCACTCGACATAGAAATGCTATTCTTGAACTACTTGAAGAATCCGAATCCCCTCTGACAGCTGAACAGCTCTATATAAACTTGCGGGATAAGACGGCCTCAATCGACCTTTCGACTGTCTATAGAACGCTCGATACCTTTGCTTCAAAGAATTTAGTGATCAAGTCCAATCGGGTGGATGACGGTAAAGCACTCTATGAACTAAATCATCATGATCATAAGCACCATCTGTTATGTGTGGGTTGCCATAAGTTAATTTCTATGGAAGACTGCCCTATGGGCGAACTTCAGCAAGTTTTAAAAAAGAAGATGGATTTTGATGTAACTGGACACAAGTTGGAGATTTATGGCTACTGCCGTGATTGTAAAAAGCTATAACCTGCCAAAGTGTTCACGCTAGTCTTTTAGTCTTTTAGTATTTTAGTATTTTAGTATTTAGACAAAGAAGGAGAACGTACGATGTGTGAAGCAAATGCCTATCTTAAAGAAGGAGACAATGAAGTCTTATTTATGGAAGCAGTTGACACTATTGAACCCTATGAAGACGGTCTGAAGCTCGTCGATATTTTTGGAATGCAAAAGTTTATTCAGGCTAAAATTAAAGACATGGCCCTACTCAATCACCGGATTCTTTTAGAAAAGGTAGATATTCTTTAACCAAGAAAGGGGCAAATTATGTCTATCTCATTTCAATCGATTGGCACAATCTATACACCCTATTTCTCCTTAAATACCCCGCATCAACCTCTCCCAGACGCACCCGGTGATTTCTGGATCACTTTAAACCCCGACTACGCCAGCGCTCTGGAAGCCTTACAAACCTTCAACTATATTTATATTGTCTATTATCTTGATCAGGCGACCCCTGTCAAAGAAATGTTAACTAGGTCGCCTTGGGCACCTGAACTAGAAATCGGACTTTTTGCCAGCCGTTCCCCTCAAAGACCCAATCCTATTGGACTAAGCATTGTGAAACTTAAAGAAATACGGGGTAATGACCTAGTCATTTCGGGAATTGACGCCTATAACGGGACCCCCTTACTGGACATTAAGCCCTACATGCATTTCCTTGACAGTAAAGAAGATGCCAATAACGGTTGGTTCGATACCCTCCCCAATAAAGAACATACAATCGCTCATGCCCTAGGGCTTTCTCATGACCACGACCATGATCATGATCAGAAATCTCAACATGATCATACTGCCCACAATCGAACAGTACATAGTCAGCGAGCTCCCCATCATGCTGATGCCCACAATCCTGAAATTAAACACCCGTTTCATCATGAAACTAATGATTGAGAACCATAACATAATTAGAGGCACGAGTTTGCACTCGTGCCTTTGTTTTTGGTCCATGTCACTATTTAAGACCATAACATCACCATTTATCTAATTCCCAAGACTCCCACTTTTATTGGTGGGGTTTTTTAAATTATAGGTTTTTTTAATGTTGTTTAGGATCAGGTTGAGGTTGTGAATATTGAGGGTTATTACGAGTATTGTCATTATATCCCGGCCGAACCTCCCTAGTTCCTGCTGGTTGAGGATCTTTACCATACTGAGGCGGTCCACCATACTTCTCGTTAGGATTCTCTTCATACGAGAACTCGTTACCTTGATTCCAAGGACCCCGACTATCTCCCATTCCTGTTGACATATTCATGTATTTTTTCGAGAAATCAGAATCACGGAAATCTTTATTGACTCCGCTTCCTTGTAGAGTATTTAGTGCTTGCATAAAGGAAAAATTATGTGATTCTTCACGACTTAAGAGGAAGCGAATCATGTCTTTGACCCCTGCGTCATCCGTTTGTTGGAGAAGACGTTCATAAATCAGCTTAGCTCGAAGTTCTGCACCAGCATTTGAGGAAAGATCCGTATATATATCCCCCATTGAATTAACGAAGTTGGCGGTCCAAGGTACTCCAGCAGAGTTAACTAGAAGCGGTCCACCCCCGAGTAAGGCCATATGATTAGCAGAAAAATCTTTAGGAATGCTATCCACTGGACCAATCAACATACCAAGACATTCACCTACCATTTCTAAATGACTTAACTCTTCAGCAGCAATGTCTTGCAGTAGATCCCTGATCTTTGGATCATTACACCCCAAGCTCTGTGAGAAATACTGCATGGCAGCTTTAAGCTCGCCATTGCCACCCCCAAATTGTTCGAGTAACAAGACAGCAAATGCGCGGATCGGGTTGATCAACATGTACTGTATATTCCATATCTTTTACATGTTTAAACACTTTAGAAAGCCT
>NZ_JYNH01000189.1 GCF_000960765.1 Desulfosporosinus sp. I2
ATTCTTAAGACAATTACTAGATAACAGACTCTGTGCAGTTTTGAGAGAATAGCGGTTGAGGGATAAATCCTTTAGCTCTTGTTTTCTACAGAAAACAATTCGAGTTCGAACCTCGCGCATCGCGCCTCGAACCTCGAGTACGCATCTGGTGATCATGCCGGAGGGGTTCCACCCGTTCCCATACCGAACACGGAAGTTAAGACCTCCTGGGCCAATGATACTTGGGGCGCAAGCCCCTGGGAAAGTAGGTCATCGCCAGGTAAGACATAGGGACTACCTTAAGAGTAGTTCCTTTTGTGTCCTTATCATCTTATTCGAGAAAGTACCCTATACCATAATTTAACGCTTCATTATGGTAAGGTACATGATAAGTTGATTGTGCACATATATAAGAACAACGAGTACGGCCCCGTGGTGTAGTGGTTAACATGCCTGCCTGTCACGCAGGAGATCGTCGGTTCAAGTACGATCGGGGTCGCCATATAAACAATAGTTTATATAACCAAATGGGTAGGTGGCTGGGCGGTTAGTTGCCCGTAGTCAGAATGTTAAGAGGACTTAGCCGTATCTGCGGCTGAGTCGTTTTTTTATAGTATAAAGATTTATTAATGTCAGATAATACCCTTATACTATGCGAATTATGGACCACGAGCTCCTTTTAAAGTGGCTAGGGTTTGTTTTACCTGAGAAGCAACCGTCATATTAAGTTCCATTCCTTTCGTTGTGCTCAAGGCACAAAAATTTAATGAAAGTTTCTCCCCCTGAGTGATATAATTTATTTGGATAAGCAGATACACTACAGAGCACGGGGAGGTGAGTGGTGTAGGGTTTAGCACCATGCAAAAACAATGGAACCGTCTTCAAGAACTCCGTAACCGCACACAGGTAAACTATCAGTAACTACCACCATTGACAAGAAACAATGTTTAATCGCTAACCAATTATGGCAATGATTCAGGCTAGCGTTGCCCCACTACAACACACTCATCGGGTTTTAATTCAGCAAGCGGCAATACCGAATCAATTCAATAAATTGTTTTATGAATAAAAATGAGTTTCTTGACCTTTGAACCAAATAAATATAACTATAGGAGCAGGGCGATTAAAATCGTTCTGCTCCTTCGATTTCCTTGTTTTAAACCAATGTGCACCGTAATCTTGCAACCTTCATATACTGAACGTAGCTAATGGTTCACACATATAAAGGGGGCATTTAAATGGTTTCGGTTCTCAATGGAGTTCGCCTAGCTGTTATAGGAGGGGATGATCGCGAACTCTATCTCATTCCTGAACTTATCAAACAGGGAGCGTACATAGTCGGGGTCGGCTACGAAAAAGCATCTCCTATTCCTGGTATGGTATTGGCATCGTCTGCTTTAGAGGCGATTGATCAAGTTGATGCTTTGCTTTTTCCGATGTTTGGCACCGACGAACGCGGGGGGGGGGTATTCGGATTTTTCCATCGTCTTGAATAAAGAGGTACTTCAGGCAATTCCAAGTCGTGTCCCTCTTTTTATTGGTTGGGCACGCCCGGCTTTGAAGTATTGCTGATGAAGGCCGTCTGTAAACATACGGATAATCCTTGGGTCATCCTATACATTCCGAGGTGGCTTAAGGCTCCATTTCAGATGCCAGATGGAACAGTCAAGGAACGAACGAAAGGAACACCGCAGGGATCGTTATGCAAAGCTTTGCAAAAGGCGGAGTCATTAGTCCTGTGCTCGCTAACCTCTTTATGCATTACATGTTTGACGTCTGGATGGGCAGAAAACACCCGAAGAATCCCTGGGCACGATATGCCGATGATGCTGTGATTCACTGCAAGACAAAAGCTGAAGCTGTATATCTACTCAAAAGCCTAGATGAGCGTATCAAAGAATGTGGTTTGGAATTGCACCCTGAGAAAACACAGATAGTCTATTGCAAAGAAGAGGGCAGGCAGGAGAATTATCCAATCACATCTTTTGATTTTCTAGGCTATGAGTTTAGACCTCGATTTATGAAGAGCAGAACGGGCCATTGTTTTAGCGGATTTAGTCCTGCAGTTAGTAAATAAATCAAAGATTGTAATTACTTAAGTGTTTTTAAACTTTTCAGCATACCCGTAAGCGACAACCTGGAATTAACCTTCACCTCAACTTCTGCTTGAGGAAACTCCTCCGCCCACTGCTCCTTTACCTTATTCCACTCCTTGGGAAATTCTCGCATAGTTGCCTCGCCCAGGCCCAGAATATCTAATTTGTATTCTTCCTGGGCTTTCCGTATTAAAGCAACTATTTCTTTTTCAACAGCTTGGCGTTGCTCATCTTCCAAAACAGCAATCATTTCCGGGTTAGCCAAATCTTCAGTACACATTTGCTCTCCAAGATTACTGTTAACATCCACTTCAATGGTATATTTTAGCATCCCCATTTCCAGCCTGGGTTTTACCTTGGTTTTAGACTTTATAATTTCCAGAGATATCAACTGATCCGGATGTTCTGGACACGGAATGGTGATAACCCCGCTTTTTACTTTACCCTTTATCCATAAATATCCCCTGGTTTCAAAAGGGTTAAGCCAGCCGATCAGCCTATCTTTCCGAAAAACCCCAGCTCCTTTCAGAATTAGTTCTTCTTCGTCATCCTGCCCGGATTTATTTTTGCTGATTCTGCCGATAACCGGATGGCTTGACTGGCAAGTTATCATATTAGTAACTTCCATAAGATTAGACGATACGCTTTTCGATAAAGCACCATAGTCTTCAATCATCCGCTCTAAATGACTGGCCGGGATTTTTTCCAATCCTGAATCACCCTTGATAACTTCTGAAGCCTCTCCTTGGGCTACTAAAACCCAGGTTTGAAGACGCATTTCATGATCCCGGAGAAACCAGTCAATGACTGGAATAACTCCATCCTTAGCCATTTTTTCTCCAATGACTATAACCATGGTATGTGGCAAAAAAAGCTTACGCCCCGATTTTTCCACAAAATTCCTAACCGCATCAAAAATAGTATTACCGCTGCTCTTTATGATCCATACCCCTTTTTCTTTTCCTGATCCGCCTTCTGAAGAGGGCCTTTTGAGTGCTTCTGGTTTAATAACCTGAACGGTAAGCGTTATTTTTTGATCTTCTCCTTTATCAATTCCAACTGCCGCAACAATTGCTAACCGGTCTAGTTCTTTACGATTCCAACACCCCGTTGTTAAAAGGATAACGGATAAGATTAATAGGAGGAACACAACTCCACTCTTTCCCCTCATGATTCCTCATTCCTTTGATTTTTACTCGGTGACGGTTTACTTGAACTCCCCCTAACCTGGTTTTTGCTTAAAAGCCCGGGACGAAAGATTCGAGTCCAGAAGGGGGCCCGGATAAACACATCTTTTAATTCTTCAAAATTCATTGGAGCCATGGGGTATAGGTAAGGAATGCCAAAAGAACGTAATTTCATCAGGTGAATATTGATGAACAACATTCCCATTAACAAGCCAAAAAAACCAAGGCTGGCGGCACAAAACAAAAAAAATAACCGCATGAGCGCCATCGTATCCGTTAGGGCAGTAACTACAAAACCTGCAATAGCAGTAAGTGCCACGACAATTACCATTGGATTACTAACAATCCCTGCGCTTACCGCCGCTTGTCCCAATACCAAAGAACCTACAATGCTTACAGATTGGCCGATCGGTCTGGGCATTCGAACACCTGCTTCCCGCATGATTTCAAAAGCCACTCCCATCCCAAAGGCTTCGATATAGGCAGGGAAAGGAACTCCCTCCCTAGCACCAGCCATGCTGATGAGCAAAGACGTTGGGATCATCTCCGGATGAAAGCTCTGCAAAGCAACATACAGAGCCGGAAACAGAACTGAAATAAAAAAGGCGGTATAGCGAATCATCCGAAGAACCGTTGAATAATAAGGCCTTGAATAATAATCTTCAGCGCTTTGAAACCCTTCAATCAGCAAATAGGGAACGGTTAATACAAAAGGTGTCCCGTCAACAAAGATCCCTACTCTGCCCTCAAGCAGTTTAGCTGCCAGAATATCCGGTTTTTCCGTGTTGCCAATGGTTGGGAAAATCGAAGTTGGGGCATCTTCAATCAGTTGTTCGATATAACCGCTTTCCAAAATAGCATCAATATCAATCCTTTGAAGGCGCTTTTTTACTTCAGTAACTATTTTTTTATTGACGATTCCTGCTATATAGGCAATATAAACTTGGGTTTTAGTTTGCCGACCTAAGTTCAAGCTTTCAATACGCAACTCTTCATTTTTAATTTTGCGGCGCAACAGTGCTGTATTAACCCCTATCGTTTCCGTAAAACCCTCACGAGGGCCCCGAACGACTGCTTCAGTAACTGGTTCATCCACCCCTCTCGCTTCCCAACCCCTGGTCCCGATCAACAAGGCCGTGTGAAAATCATCCAATAGTAAAGCTGTATCCCCGAACAAAATCCCATCGATCACTTCTTGAAAAGTCTTGGCCTCCCGAACACTGCTATTCGGTAAGGCGCAATTTTTAATTTTCTCAACTAAATTCCCCTGCACCATGTTTTTCAGCTCTTCATTTTGAAGAAGCTCAAACATCAAAGGCTTTAAAATTGAGGTATTGGTAATTTCCGAGCTGACCAAACCGTCAATATAAATGAGGCCTGCCTTCTTGTTAAGATCAAAGCCGAGTGAAAATTCCCGATACGCTACATCGACACTGCCTTTAAATCGTTCTTTGATTTGCGACAGGTTTACCTCCAGCCGGGAGTCCAGATCGACCGATTCTGCTAGAGTGCTTTTCAAAATTTTAGTTTTATTTGTTGGGGGTTGATGTTTTTTTTGGCCGAATTCCAAAGCTGAGTTAATATTTTTAGCATTTGTTTATCCCCTCTTCTTTATCTGAATCGGTTTCTTTCCATACCTAAAGAGGCTGACAAAGAAAAGCAGAGTTGTTAAACCTCCTTCTACCGATAAAGCAAGATAAGGAAAAATCCCTTCAAAAAGAGCATCAGTATCGGTAATATTACGAAACATTGTCATCGTTAAGATAAAAACCGCGACCCCAATGAACGGGGTAAGAAGTTTATAATCTGGCAGCTTTAACAGTTGTGCAAACCCAAGAGTACTAACATAATAAAGCATGGTTATACTTAGAAAACCGGCTGCAATCCAAAAAATCATAACTAATAGTTCTAATCGTTCAAAAAAGTCTCCTACTTCGATCATTTGGGCAAGGCTGTACAAAGGAAACTGTAATTGGGTACACAAGTTGACTCCGAAAACCATGATCACCATTAATAAATTTAAAATGATCAGAAGGGTTCCCGTGACCACCCCTCCTAATTTTGCTTTTAAGGTATCTTTGGGGTTGTTATGATAAGCCATAAAGACACCCATAATGATACAGATCCCATATAAGCCCCCGGGCAAAAGGCTGTTCTGTAAATCTTCCCGCATGCTCAGTTGAAATACCGGTTTTAGGTTTTCGAGTTTAAGATGGTTAACATTAAGAGCAAGAGATAATAGTAATACAAGTACGACCAGCGGGCTAACCAGTTCGCTTAACCTCCCTATGGGCTCCAAACCTGCGTTTACCGCATAAGCACTCACTATAAGCATAACAAGATAAAAAACAGTCTTCGGCGTTTCAGGCATAACTGCTGTGATCAGTAAATCGGTTATGATTCGCAAAACGATAGCAGTAGTCAACAAAAAAAAACGCAAAAATCAACCCAACTCCTTTGCCCAAAAACCTCCCCAAGATCTCCTCACTGTACTCAAACATGGTTTGATTAGGATACCTGCGTCCGAGGATGTAGAGGACGACGGCGACCACCGCGTCAATCCCCAGGGCAATGAGCATGGCAATCCAAACATCCTGTTTCGCACGAGAGATAATAATTGTAGGAAGATTAAAAAGAGAAACATTTAAAATTAAAGTAAGAATTAGAAAAAAGAATTGCCGACTAGATATACTTCCCTTTTCCAACATTTCTTCATCCCCAATTTTTACAATGATTAACAATAATTATAATTAGTCTGCCCCTAATCCACTTTTATATGTTTTTAACTCATTCTTCACTCTCAAATCTTTGCGTATTCCTTACCTCTGCAACAAATCGAGTAGGAGGCGGATTTTTCCGCCGACCTCTCACACCACCGTATGTACCGTTCGGTATACGGCGGTTCATTAAGCACTACGAAAGCCGATTAGGGTATTTAACGCAAAATAACGACTTAAATCAAAAAACCCAAGGCTAAAACTACTTAGAAGAGGTCCAGAGTTTAAAAGACGCTTACCAAAAAAATCAATAGTCCAAAGTTATCCATTTAGATACCGAAAAGACAGTTCCTTCTTAGAGGGAACTGCCTTTTCGGTTACACTTTAAACAAGGGTACCCCATCAGAATTTCTGTTGCGGAATCGGATGACGATGTTAGGGATAGCGTGAAACGTCGCTTGGTAAATAAGGATATCCAGTTTGTCTTTGTCGTAGATATTGGAAGCCTTAAGTCCCCACCTTGCGGTGGGGACTTAAGGTTCTTATTAAAAACTCGACAGATAATGGGTAAGGTAGCTGACCAAGGGAGCAGCTCATCTAAGGCGTTCTGATCTTTGGTATCCAGGTTAGGAAATTGGATTATTGTTAGAAACAATCATCATGTGATCGAACGCTTGAATTTGATGCTCACTTCGAGCTGTTGTAGGGATCATGGTTATATCCCACATCGTGTCTCTATCCATTTTTTACAGTCGGCAAAGTTCTCCTGTAGTGTTTGCATCGTGCAATTTCCCCCTCCTATTCTCCAAGAAAAGAGCCCATATTTGGCTCTTAGTCTATATGTTTAATAGTTTTTTCACGTGGGTGCAGTTCTGGACCATACAAAGCAGTCTTGTGGATTCGTTTCGAACCTTAGAGGAAGAGCAAATAACCCTTGTGGAACAGATAGCTCCGGATCAACCAGATGAACCCATGTTCTTTGTTTGCAGGAATTGTCATGGCAGGGGGAAAATACTGACCGATGAAGGGAAACGGCTTATGGAGTTTGTTAGGTTTTGGCTGAATCATAACTAGTAAACGTGTAACAAAATTAGCTGAAGGAAAAGGTGCATGCCCGACTCACTAATATTGAAACCAAAGTTAATCTTAGGGTAATTCTACTTAAATTTAACTTGACGAACAGATTCTTGGAGAGTCTGTACTGATTTTAAAAACTGTTCATTTTCTGCATCATCCATACTCAGCGGCAAGCGCCGGAGAATACCTTCTTTGCCAAGGACACTTGGTGCACTAAGGGCAACTTCTAGCTCTTTATATTGATCATTAAGCAAGACAGGTATGTTGTTTAAGAATAATGTCGCTAAGATTACTAGAATAGTATCTCCTTGGATTACTAATGAAATTTTCGGAAAATGGCCTTTAGTCTGCTGACATCCCAGGAAGATAATATAACTTGTTAAAACATGTATACTAGGAAAAGCGTTAAAAGGGTTATCTAACGTATAGATAAATTTAGTAAGCTGAGAAGAAATATCATCGCCAAGAATCTCAGGTCTTGGAACTGTAGTCTGAAATAGAGAAAATATTATGAAGCTTATTAGCAAGCCTAAAATAATTGAGATAATACTAAATATATATAACTTAAAATCCTGATACATAAACAAGATTAATGCTATAAAAATTATCCCGAACCATGCTATATACGGTACAACAAATAACTTTTGAAAGGAATACTTTTATCAAATACATTAATAAGCGTATGAACATGTTCGTTGCTATGGTTAAGGAGTAAATATATTGAATTTATTAATGGGATTAATAACATCAAACTACCTTTTAACAAAAAAGTACGTAACGGAATAATGACTTAACTCCTCCTAGTTAGTAAGTTTAAAAGGAAATTTTAACTCACCCTTGTTTTCCTCTAAAATAGTCCTTTTGCAAATCTTTCAGATTAGGAGATTTACTTCTATGAACATTATTTCCAGCTGCTTTAAATCTAATGCAACTAACTCTCAATTCAATGTGAACAAGGAAAGCCCCATTCTATGATTTAATCTTCACACGCTCCTAAACACGTAACATTATTCTTCCTCTTGCCCAGGTATATTTAATTTATAAAAGCCGCAAAATTTAAGGAAATTAAAAAAAGTTTATTGAATCAAGAAAAAAGTCAAGTTT
>NZ_JYNH01000190.1 GCF_000960765.1 Desulfosporosinus sp. I2
TTTCAGGTTCTAACCAAGGCTTTCAGCGATAAACAATATTCTTCTTGATTCAGGTGGGGGGGGTCCCCATCTGAATCAAGAAGATAAAACGGATGAACACGAGTATACACCCTTTGCGGTGTATACTTTTTTTTCTAATTGCATGATAAAGGGTTGCCTTAAATGTTAGGCTCATTTCTTCTTTTAACCAAGATATTCAAAGTATCCAAAAGATATTTTAGCATTTCTGGGATAAAAGGTGATCAATTTCCAAACCATAAGGTGGCATAAACATGTGAAACCTTAACGACTGAAGTGGAGCAAGTTAAGCTTAAAGAGAACCTTTACCTTTAGAGCGGGGGTCTAGACTTTATGAAATATTAAAGATAAATGGAGGACGACTGGAGTGGGGAAAACAAAGAATCAGTTGACTAGATGGTCGAATATTATTGCGACGATAGCGACGACAGTACTTGCACTTACGGCTTTGATTACGGTCTATTTGACAGTGGCCGCATGGAAGGTCCAACAAGAGACTGCGCGCCCTTACTTCGTTATGAAGGAATCCCCAAAGATTGACTTAGGAGATGAACTTAGCTTTGAGTTAAGATTCAACAACGTGGGAATACACCCTGCTGTTAATCTTTCCAGCAAAACGGTTGTTTTTGATGAGCAATTATCCGAAAAACCGATTTATCATGATGAAGCCTCAATTGTCAACGAAATCCCCAAAGAAACGTCCTCTAGTTTAGTTGTCACAATCCCTAGCGAAGAGATTTACCCTAAACAGCTGGAGATCAGCGCACAATATATTGTAATTGATCTTCAGTACTCCGATCCCATCTTGAATAAGGCCTATAGTCAAACAATTTATATGAAGTGGAATGGGGTTAAAAAGGGGCAATTGCAACCCACTGTCCATGTCCAGGTCAATGAAAAAGGGAAAATTATAAATTACTTCGAAAAAAATAAACTTGATCCCAAACTTAGAAACTAGTTAATTTACCAGTATTTGAGGTTTTTACTTTGAGGGCACGATGACATGTCGTTCATAAAACAAGCTCTGATATTTTAGAGACTCCTCCCAAAGCCTAAGGATATCAAACCGCCGTTCTGAATGGTAGCCTAATAAGTTGTGTTTTCCAACAGAGCGAGTCAGAGGGATATTTTGACTTAGTGCTATCCCCATAAGACAATCACCAATAATAGTTTCCGCAATTAGTCGGGCATGGCGTCGATGTTTTCTAGGCGAGTGAAGGGCTTCATGAGGAATTGAGGTAACCACTTTAATTGAAAAACTCAGTTTCTTTGCCCAATAAAGGGTGAGCGGGGGAATCGCAATAGCCTCGATCGGAAGGGTTTCTAAGGCGTGTTTAGATAGAGCATGAGGTCCGTGTGTGGGAGTTGCTAGACCGAGACTCTTAAAAAGATCAAGCTCCCTGTTAAGTTTTGAACGAAATCTAAGGACTAGATTGGCGAGCTTTTGACGATGTGGAATGTAGGGATAACAATTTGTTAAGGCGACATCAACACCAGATTCAATGGAAGCTAGGAGCTGGACAAGGCTTTGATAAATATCCCCAGACATATCCCCATCGAGAAAGAGGGCTCCTTCGACTCCTAAATGACGGGCATAAAGCGCACCAACCGCTCTTGGGACATCAATACCTAAAGGCTCCGAAAAATATAAGATATGAATCCGAGGATCTGGTATCAAACGAGCAAGTTCAAACGTCCGATCCGTACAACCGTTAAGAACAAGGATAATATAGCTAATAGGAAGACGTAAAACTGTGGTTAGGACTGCCAAGATGCTCTTTTCTTCATTTTTGGCTGGAATGACTACCCCGAACATCTTAGTTCCCCCTTTACCTAAATTGTTATCATTCTAATATATGCCATTTTGATTAGGTTCGACATAGTATATAGCGATCCAAGAAACTTACTTCATCAGAAGTTTAGTTGAACTTATCCAGGAGGCGTAAGAGAATTCGAACCACAAACCATGAACGGAAAAGGGAGGTAAGCCATGTTTCATGTTGGAGATGTTGTTGCTCGATACTCACATCAACAGGATATTTTCTTCCACATTGCTCAGTTAAACGTTAATTATAAAGGGGAAGAATCAGCAATTCTTAAAGGGATTAATTTACGGCTACTTGCGGATGCTCCAATCTCAGACCTTGTTGCTAAGAGTCCGAGTGAAGTTGCAAATCACGAGCGTAAAGATAGTAAGTTAATATACCAAAAATTACACAAGCTAACCAGTCAAAGGAAAGCGGATTTGGATGATAAACGAGAATTTTTCGAAGTACCGGGGCGGGTGTTGCAACTTGATGGCGACCAAGATTATTTAGACCAATGCATTAAGATGTATCGGCAAATGGGAATTGATGCTAAAGGAATTTGTAAATCTGAAATTGAACAACCGAGAGTTATACGCAAAATTTTACAAGAGAACCCCGCGGATATCTTAGTATTGACTGGGCACGATGGTTTCATTTATGGGAAAAAGGATTTCCACAGTAATGATAGTTACCGTAGCTCACGTTATTTTGTGGAATCTGTTATGGAAGCAAGGCGTTTTCAGCATAATCGAGATGCCTTGGTGATTTTTGCTGGAGCTTGCCAATCAAATTATGAAGCAATACTTTCGGCAGGAGCTAATTTCGCTTCTTCTCCTAAACGTATGCTCATTCATGCTTTTGATCCCGTGTTTATTGTAGAACGAATTGCTTTTACTCCGACAGATCAAATTGTTTCGGTAAAGGATATATTGACCCATACGATCACTGGGACAGATGGGGTTGGAGGGGTCGAAACTAGAGGACAAATGCGTCGGGGCTATCCTAGGAGTCCTTATTAGAGGGCTACGGGGACAGAACGCGCGGACGTAGACAGAGGGACAGTTCTCTTGTCTTTTTAGACAAGAGAACTGTCCCTCTGTCTAACCTGTCTACCTTGTAATCTACGTTCTAGGGCTTTAAGAAATTAGGGCATGATAGTCACAGGGGTACCGGTCCCTACTAGTTGAAAAAGATTTTCAACGTCATGGTTATGCATACGAATGCAGCCTTTAGATACTGCTTGGCCAATGCTGGAGGGGTTATTTGTCCCGTGAATTCCATAATGGGGAATAGAGAGTCCCAACCATCGACTGCCAAAGACTCCGCCAGGATGAACTGTTTTAGCAGCAATGGTGTAGTGGCCTGGAGGAGTGGGGGTTGACCTTTTGCCTACAGCGATTGGATAATAACGAATTCGCTGGGTTCCTTGGTAAAGTTCAAGTATTCGACGAGCGGGATAGATGATAATTCTGTAGTTGGGCATTATATAAGGCCTCCAATCTCAAGGGAATAAAGTTCTATCTTTATGGTATGTTCAGGATTTCCGAATGTTCTTGCATAATTAAACCCTCTTTAGGTAGAGAATAAAGCGGACTGGAGGGATCAAAATGACGGAACACACAGTAGGGAAACTGTTAATTATCGGTGGAGCGGAAGATAAAAAAGAAGAGTGCAAAATTCTAAAACGGTTTATCGAGGAATCAGGTGGTAGAGAAAGCCGTATTACGGTATTAACGGCTGCGACAGAATACCCGCTTCAAGTAGGTTCAGAGTACCACGAACTATTTCTCAGGCTAGGAGCCCAAGAAGTACAGGTTCTGGACGTTTCAGACCGTTCTCAAGCGAATAGACAAGGGATTGGCAAAGATTTTGAAAAATCAACAGGGATCTTTTTTACTGGAGGGGATCAATTACGGATTACAGGTTTGTTGGGGGGGACTGTGCTTGGTGCAATGTTGCAAGAATTATATGAAAAGGGAATCATTATTGCGGGCACGAGCGCAGGTGCCTCTGTCATGTCTGATACTATGATTGTCGGTGGAGAAGCAGGAACTGCCAAAAAGAGTAATTTAACAATGGCGCCGGGATTGGGCCTTTTGCGTTCTGTGGTTATTGACCAGCATTTTGCCCAACGTGGCCGAATAGGCAGGCTTTTATCGGCAATTTCTCAAAATCCCTATGTTCTTGGAGTGGGAATTGATGAAGACACCGCAATTTTAGTTCAGTCTGACGCTCATGTTTTAGTGATCGGTACCAATACGGTAACGGTCGTGGACGCTTCCTCCTCTACCACAACCAACGTTTCCGAAACGACTCCTGGCCAAGCTTTAGTATTAAGCCCAATAATTATGCATGTTCTGTCAGATGGCTACAGTTTTGATCTAAAACGAAGAGTTTCTTTACTTTAACGACGGATTTCCTTTTGAGGAATACCTATTGAGAAAAAGGTTTAAACTAGTGAGGGAAAAAATACCCATGCTACTTTAAGGAGGAACAACAAAAAAATGGAGATTAGAGAAATCCAAGCGATCGAGGGGGCTAATGTCTATTGCCATCGCCCAATTATTCGAGCGATTGTGGATCTCCAAGAATGGACTGAGCGATTTAGTCATGAACTGGGAAATTTCCGTTTTCGGCTAGTAGAGACTTTACCTACTTTGGCAGAGCACCATTGTGCGCTTGGCAAAGCTGGTGGGTTTTTAGAACGACTACAAGAAGGAACCCTTATTGGACATATTATTGAACATGTGACTATAGAGCTTTTGACCTTAGCAGGGCAAACCATTAAATACGGGAAGACTATGGGGATTGAAGAAGAACCAGGTTGGTACGAGATTGTTTTTAACTACGAAGCTAAAGAAGGTGCCATTGAGGGATTTAAACAAGGATATGCCCTTGTTAAAACGCTTTTGGAACAAGGGTCTTTTGATGTAGCAAAAGCGGTAGAGCAAATTAAGAGAGTGACAGCTGAATGCGAATTAGGGGTTTCTACACAAGTTATTGTTGACGCTTGTAAGGAACGGCAAATTCCAGTTCACCGTCTAAATGGGGGCAGTCTATTACAGTTGGGGTATGGACGTAATCAACGCCGTATTCAAGCAACGATTACAGATAAAACGTCGTGCATCGCTGTGGACATTGCTTGTGATAAGGAAATGACCAAAAAGATTCTGCACGACGGTGGAGTACCTGTTCCCTTTGGGCATATTGTAAGGACAGAGGAGGAAGCCGTTGAGGCGTTTCTCATAATGGAATCCGCTGTCGTCATTAAGCCTCTCCACGGAAACCAAGGGAAAGGGGTAAGTCTGAATATCACGTGCTCAGCAGAGGTAAAAGCTGCCTTTAAGGTTGCTCAAACTTATGGGGACTGGGTTATCATTGAAGAATATATAGAGGGGCAACATTATCGTTTAGTTGTTGTGGGAGATCAATTAATTGCCGCCGCAAAACGGATCCCAGCTCATGTGATAGGGGATGGCATTTCAACGATTGCAGAATTAGTTGACCAAACTAATACAGATCCACGGCGTGGGGATGATCATGAGAAGGCCTTAACAAAGATCAAGATTGACTCAGTGGTTCTCTTAACACTCACGCAAAAGAACTTAACTATATCCTCTGTTCCCGATTTAGGGGAAGTCGTGTATTTGCGCGATAGTGCCAATATTAGTACAGGTGGGACTGCTAAGGATGTGACGGATCTCGTCCACCCAGATAATGTTGAGTTAGCGATCTATGCGTCGAAACTAATTGGCTTAGATGTCATAGGGATTGACTTAGTTATTGAGGATATCGAAGAATCTTATCGGGCAGGGAGCGGTCATATCATTGAAGTAAATGCTGCACCGGGGATTCGAATGCACCATTTTCCAAGCGTTGGCAAAGCGCGAGATGTAGGCAGAGCTATTGTCGAAAGAGTGATTCCTTCGGGGAATGGACGAATCCCTATTGTCGCGATAAGCGGAACGAATGGGAAGACAACGACCACCCGAATGATTAGTAAGATGCTGATTGATCAACAACTTGTGGTGGGGATGGCTTCAACGGATGGAATTTTCATTAATAAAAAACAGTGGATGAAAGGGGATACCACTGGACCGGATAGCGCAAGGTTTATTTTGAGACACCCAGATATCCAAGTAGCCGTTTTGGAAACGGCTAGGGGTGGCATTTTAAGAGCTGGGTTGGGTTATGAATACGCTGACGTAGCAGTGATTACCAATGTTTCCAATGATCATTTGGGCCAGTATGGCATTGAGACCCTTGAGGATATCGCTCATGTCAAAAGTCTGGTTGCAGAGGCAGTTAAGCCTCATAGTTTTGTAGTTTTAAATGCGGATGATCCGTATGTCGTACAAATGGCACAACGCACGAAAGGGCGAGTTATCTTTTTCAGTACTGAAAAGGATAATATACAGGTTCTTAGACATTTAGGTAAAGGCGGAATTGCTGTTTTTGTCCGACGTGGCATCATTACACTTTTCCAAGGTTCTCAAGTCTTTAGAATCTGCTCGGTTAAACAATTACCCGTAACTTGGGATGGGAAAGCCAAGCATAACATCCATAATGCTTTAGCTGCGGTCGCTACAGGATGGGCCTTGGGATTGAGCACGGTGGCTATTCGCAATTCTCTTCGAGAATTTTGTTCTGATGCCGAGCACAATCGAGGACGGCTAAATCTTTACGAGCTGGAAGGGGTTCATGTATTTATCGATTATGGACACAATGCAGCGGGTATTCAAGAAATCATCAAAACACTTAAGAACTTTAAAAAGAAATCATTAGTAGGTTGTATTACGGTCCCGGGAGATCGACCGGATAAGACGATACGCGAAGTAGGTAGGATAGCAGCAAAGGGTTTTCAACGCCTAGTTATACGAGAGGATAGGGACTTGCGTGGACGTAAACCGGGGGAAATAGCACAATTGCTCTACGATGAGGCAATACGATGTGGCATGGAGCCTCAGAAGATAAGTATTGAACTTTCCGAAACAGAGGCATTTCGAAAGGGATTAGATAGTTGCGTACCAGGAGATGCATTCGTGATGTTTTATGAGCACCTCGAGCCGATTGAAGAGGAAATCCGGATAAGAATGGAATTACAAAAGGCTTTGTCTTATGAACCAGAACGGAGTGAATGGGTCGTAGTGGGTGAATGATAAAATTGAAAATTGTTAGGGACGAGGAATATCTTCGTCCCTATATTTCTTAGATTTGTGCTGGAACTCTAAGCCAAAAATAAGTATAATGAAAGGAAATACTTTCTTAATGTTCGGAAAGGGCAGTGTAAATGGAACAATCTTTTCTTACAACGTTCGCCTACGCTAAGATTAATCTAGCCTTAGCTATTCTGGGAATACGAGACGATGGGTATCATGAGCTTCAAAGTGTCATGCAATCCATCGCTTTACACGACATTGTTCGAATTCGGCGTCAAGGAGACAAGCTTATATGCCGTTGTGGAACATTAAGTGGTCCCGGAAATTTGGCTTATCAAGCTGCTAAATTATTTTTAGAACGATGCGATCTATCTCAAGGAATCGAAATTGAGATTGAGAAGTATATTCCTATACAGGCTGGTCTAGCTGGAGGCAGCTCGGACGCCGCTGCAACACTTCGATTATTAAATCAACTTTATGGGGAACCTCTTGCTAGGAATGAACTCCTAGAGCTTGCGGCTAGTTGCGGTGCTGATGTCGCTTTCTGTCTTCACGGCGGAACAATGTGGACGACTGGACGAGGAGAGCAACTTGAATTATTGAACTCAGCTCCTAAGATAGATCTGGTCCTAGTTAAACCGTATGCTGGAGTGAATACTAGGGAGGCTTATCGTCGCTTTGACTTAGCCGGACAGGGAGGGAGTTTAACACGTACAAGTTGGGAGAAGGCTTTAACCCAAGGGCCCAAAAACATTGCGGATTTGCTTTATAATGATTTAGAGACAGCATCGGCCCAAATGGTTCCTCAAATTTTGATACTTAAGCAGTGTTTAATCGATCTAGAGTGCCATGGTGCCTTAATGTCAGGAAGCGGTTCTAGTGTTTTTGGAATTGCGAAGGGGAGACAGCATGCTCTAGATGTTGCGAGGCACTTAA
>NZ_JYNH01000191.1 GCF_000960765.1 Desulfosporosinus sp. I2
ATGTTATATGGTTTCTTGTTTGACATGAATATTATCTTCTATCCTATTATGGTGGCATGTATCGGAATGATTCTCAAACTTATATTGAATCTGCTGGTTAGTCCAAATGAAAACATGGATTTTAAAGCTGAGGTCTTAGATTGAAAGTATTGCAACTTCGCTAAAGACACAATTACTGAACATGCTTTAGAAATCCATAAACTCATATTCAGACTTCCGCTAATTCTTAAACCGTGACGCATTCGTAGGAAAATGTAAAATTACGAAAAATCGTTTTTGAGGTTATTATGAATAACAAATTTAAGACCGCTTCAGTTGTACGTTTAATCCTATTTCAACTATCACCGTTTGGTCAGTACAAACAATTATTGTCTATCAGAATTACTTAAAGCATCCTGAATATTCAGCACCATTTTGGGCTTATTAAATACCAGAAGCCACTGCTTACGGCATACCAGTAATCGTAGGATTAATTTTAACGGTAGTGTTTAAAAGGAAGGCAATGAGTTCTCAAAGGTAATAACCTGCGTTATTCCCAAGATTTGGGGTTTCAAATTATTCTTATTTCGTACCTCATTGGTAGGAATAAGCAGGTCGTGATGTGTCATGTTGGGTTTTACAATAAAAGGGGTGAGAATTTGGAGATAACAATTGTTCAAGGCGAGATTAAGTATTTAGATGATTGCTTAGAAGCCTTAATGAATTCTGAACTAGCTAGTATTTACATCCCAGATGAAAAAGTGGCAAGAAACCATTTAATTGAAGCATTTGAGAGAAAAGAAATGTATTTAGCGTTAGATAGAGAAGGTAAGTGTATAGGATACATAACATTTGTTTTGAATGGTATGTTTTATAATTTTCCATATGTATGTAACATATCTGTTAAGGAAAATTTTCGTATGCAGGGCATAGGGAAAAGGCTTTTAGAATTTTTTGAAGATATAGGTTTTATACATTTCGATAAGGTGTTTCTCCTTGTGAATAGTTTTAATAAGCGAGCTAAAAAATTGTATGAATCAATTGGTTATAAACAGGTTGGTGTGATTGATGACCTTTATAAAGACGGAATATCGGAATATATGATGATGAAAGTCAAATCATCGTGAGCTGTAGGATATAGAGCGATTCTTGCCAGTTGTTTGCTCCAACTACACATTGGATTATTCTTACAATCCACCTGATAATGAAAACAAAGTACGATATACGAAAGTAGGATAATACGGACCTTGGCTTGAATTATGAACAGTACTAGGGACAAGCCTTTTTGCGGAGAATTACAAGATGGAGGCATTATATGGAGGAGTTTAGGATAAGTGATGGAATGGAAATGATGGATTTCCCAAAAGTCACACAAATGCAATCCAAATCATTTTGGAGTCCAGGAATTAAAATTGATGAAGTTGTAAAAGGAGCATCAAATTCTGCATTAGTCGTAGGAGCCTTTGATAACGCTCATAATCAGGTTGGTTATGCAAGAGTTGTTTCTGACAAAACAAGATTTGCATACATAATGGATGTATACGTTGATGAAAATTTTAGGAAAAAGGGTATTGGTAGGAAAATGATTAGCTATATCCTTTCGCATTACGAATTGAAAGACGTATATCAATGGCTTTTAATTACTAAAGATGCACACGAAGTTTATAGTAAGGCTGGCTTTAAGCCGATTTCCAACCCTTTAGCATGGATGGAAATTAGAAATCAAAGACCGATAAGATAGGTATGGAAATTGCTCCCACTATGCTTATTTCGTGCCTTATTGGTAGGGTGTGGTGCAACAAATTCCAATGGGAGAAAAAGGAATATGAATGATATTTTAAAGATGGTAATCGCCTTATTATTAAGTACAGTGATTATAAATGTTCTTATGAATTTTAATAATCCTAACCGTATTGACTTCGTGGGATTCTGTGAAAATTTTATTGAAGAAAATTAAAGGGACTTACAAATACATTACATTTGAAATCTTGAAAATCGGGCATTTGCATGTCGTTGTCCATAGTGAATGGGTCCCATTATTCTTAAACCGTGACCTTGAGTTGGGAATAAACAAGAAAGTATTAGCCTGTGGGGGGATAACTCTGAAGCAAAAAATAAAAGGAGACTCCTTGCGTTGGGTATTTGTATAGCTTTGTTCGTTGGAGTCATGGCATATGCTATTAATTGGGTTTTTTGATATTTAAAGAATTAACGGTCAAGAATATCTTGCTCAATCAACTTCACCAGATGGAACATATACTGTCATCGCCTATCTTAATGATGGCGGAGCCACAACAGATTTTGCTGTTTTAGGTAGATTAAAAAATAATAGGACTGGTAAGGGGAAAATATTTATTGGCAGTACTATTGTGAAAAAGCTGAGATGCAATGGTTAAATGATGAAACTCTAAAGATTAATGATAAAGAATTAAATGTTAAAAATAAAATATATGATTACAGGAAGACCTAGGGAAATCCTTAAAAAATCTCTCTAATTGCAAATAGATAGGTACTATATTGGATAATGTGAAGTAAAGGACGTACTGGAAATAATATGAGTAAAATGAAGTTTTCCAAGATAGAAACAGAAAGGTTAATTTTAAGGAAGTTTAAAGAAACTGATGCTGAAACCTTTTATCAATACAGGACAAATCCCGAAGTAGCCTTATATCAAGGTGAAATGTGGGTGAATTTTAAAATCGAACAAGCAGTAGAATTCGTAAAAGAACAAATGGATTTTGAACCTGGTATACCCGATAGTTGGTTTCAAATTGCAATTGAATTAAAGAACACAGGCAATCTGGTAGGAGATTTAGCGATACATACATTACCGCAGGACATAAATCAGGCAGAAATAGGATTTACATTAAACCCATCATATCAAAATAAAGGTTTTGGAATAGAGGCAGTCAGAAACCTATTGGGGTTAATATTCAACGTATGGAATAGGCACAGAGTTATTGCAATAACTGATGTAAGAAATGAGCCTTCTATTAAATTGCTTGATAAGATTGGAATGAGAAAGGAAGGACACTTCATTAAAAATGCATGGAATAAAGGTGAATACACTGATGAATATTTATTTGCACTCCTAAAAGAAGAGTGGAAATAGTTGCCATTATTCTTAGACCCGTCAGTATAAATGCCCCTACAACTCAATTCAGGGGTTGGACGGCATCATTAAGACAATGTGAAGGAGCTGAGTCCGAAAAATCTAAAGGGGGTAGGATATGAGAAAAGGCATTTTGTTGGCATTGATAACGCTCGTGTCAATTTGCCTAATTTTATTCGGCTGTAGTAAAGTTCCAGAAAAGGATATTAGTAAGATTACAAGTGTTAAGGCGATTGACGTTACTAAAATTATTTTCTCAGATGGTAGGGGCAGGAATAAACCATTTGCTCTTGAAGACAAACAAAAGATACATGAGTTCATGGGGCTTCTTGACGGCTATATTATCAAACAAGAAAACAACCACCAACCTTCTGCGGGCTGGATACACATGGCAGATTTCTATAACGGAAATGAAAAACTGATGAGGATTACATTTACTAATCCTCTGGAAATCGACGGAGTTTATTACAATATTGTTAAAGGTCAGTTAAGCACTGAAACGCTTGATAAATTTATTAGTTCAGCTAACTCTTCTTGGAAAGGTTAGAATGTCTGTTAACCCAAAAATACTGATTGGTTTAGGAATTATTGGGAACAATTCCATTGTATTAAGTAAATTAAGTGATGACAGCAAAAGGTGGCTACCATGTTGGTAGCCACCTTTTGCTCCTATTGTGCTAGATAATCAGCAAAGTGCTTCTTTATGTACTTAGTTCGTATATCAATATTTTGTTTCCGAGCTGACCCAGCAAGAGTAGCGTTTTTGTACTCATTATTATCCTTACTAATATCAATAAAGAACTGTAGCATCCAAGCGTGAAATACCGCTGGTTTAACATTTCGTTCAAGAGCATCACAGCCAATCAAATAGAGCATAGGTATGTGGATACGATTGAGCTTCAAGTCGTTAGCATCTTCACCTATAGCATCATGTAAGTATGCCATGACATTACTAAGTTTGTTTTCCACGTCTTGAGGTACACCGTTGCCCCGTAGAGGCTCTTCGGCAAAGCTCATAATTTCCTTGCCAGAGAAGCCTAATTCAGGTTTCATCTCTAAGATGAGAAATTGAATAAGGAGTTGCTGGTCTGTATATTTGTTTTTTGCTTTATCGGATAGTTGGATAGTCTCCGTCAAGAAGGGATGGCTTAATAAGCCTTTTAGAGTGTCGAGAACTTCACTACCCATTAGAACACGTGTTAGTTCGAGACGAGATAAGGATACAGCCTGATTTCGCATGAAAAAGAGGAGTTCCCTTTCTTCATTTGTTAAGTCACGGACAATTGTGAACGTGAGATTGTAATTCAGGATAGTTTGTTGGAGTTCAGGGTTCAATTTATTGAATGTTAATCCAGTAACTTGGGCTCCATCAATCTCTTTCACCTTGATTTTGTTATTCAGTTTGAATTGGTTATTAACAAATTGGATAAGAGTTAATGTCCGTTGCTTTCCATCTAAGACTTTATAAATTTTACCGTTAGGTTCTTCCTCAAATAAGAGGCTCTCAACAGGGAAGCCCATAAGGATAGACGCGATGAGATTACTCTTGTGTAGAGCATTCCATATTTCATTTCGTTGAATTGGCACTGATAAATCTAAGAGATTTTTCTTATTCTTATCAAGAAGCCATTGGACAGTTTTAATTTGAGACGAGCTTTTCAAAACGGAAATCCTCCTTTATGTTATTTAGATAAAATTGATTTTAGCAGATAAACAATTGTAAGTCCATATTAGTAGGTAGTTTGAGGTTAAAGTTCTAAAGAAATAGCACTTTATTATTGGAGTGCGGTAATTTTTAAGTTCAAGACAAGATTGGACAAAGGAGAACGCTACCCACGAGGAAGTAGAGGTTCTTAAAAGAACTATTGAGTGAAACTAATTTAGGGTAAATACAGACTGCCAAAACGTTGGCGTTCTGGTTATTATTTTCTGATATTCATATTTATGGCAGGAATATATAAGAAATTTGTTGAATGCTAGACGAGAGTGATTTTTAGCATAGTAAACGCTCATCCGTATGCAAATCGCCACGCTTCAATATGAGGATTGTTGTGGTAATAGCGTTGTTGCCTCATTTTATAATTGGAAGTTAGATAAAGAATATAACCTATGGATTTTTCGAACCTTTTGTTGGGTTTGGCTTTGCACCATGGACATTTAATAGGAAAGGGGTATCCAGATAAGTAGAATAATGCGAAGCACAGCGACATTGTATAAAAGGAGCAACATCGCATGATTGACCTATACAATGATATTTTGGAAGTTTTCAAGAGACATATTGATATTCTATTTGGAATTTCTAATATAGATTTTAGTGCCTTTAAATCAAATTATAAATGTGCATTAGTTTTTGCTGTTCCTCATAAGGAATTGTTAAGTATAAATAATTATAAAGAGGAGAAATTTGAAAGTTTAATTTGTGAAGCACGTGATTATATCGATGTATTACTTGACGAGATTACCACCCTATTAAATGCATATAAAATTCAATATTATATACCACCTGTTGCACAAACAAGTGAAGAAACACTTATCGCACCATTCTCATTTAAATTTGCAAGCGTCAATGCAGGTTTAGGGTGGATAGGTAAAAATGACGTTTTGATAACTGAAAAGTATGGGCCAAGAGTAAGGTTATCTGCCATATTAATTAATTATGATTTACCGATAGGAAGTCCTATTACCATGAGTAAATGTCCGTCAGCCTGTAATATATGCGTTAATGCTTGCCCACATACTGCATTATCTGGTCGTCAGTGGAATATAGGCATAAAACGTGAAGAATTAATTGATTTTAGATTATGTAATCAGAAAAGAAGCCTTTTTTTAAAAACACATTATAGAAAAAATTCTTGTGGACTGTGTATGATATCATGCCCTCTTGGAATTATGAAATTATAGTAATGTTGCTTCGTATTCTTAAACCTACAGTACTAGCACTCTCGTAGGTGACACGTTGTAGAATGTGAAGTAATCAAAGTTACATTTTGTTTAGGGGGTTGCTATGGGAAAAGAATTGTCTGAAATGTCGTTAAAGGAATTATGGGAACTGTTTCCTATAATTTTAAAAGAACATAATCCTGCTTATAAAGAATGGTACTTGTGTGAAAAAGGTAGAATAGTCAATGCTTCAGGTGGAAATAACATAAAGCGAATAAGTCATATTGGGAGTAGTGCTATAGAAGGATTAATTACAAAACCAACTGTAGATATTTTGTTGGAAATTAATTGTAACTGTGATATAGAACAGATAAAGTATAAATTAATTAATTCGGGTTGGACATTAATGTCATATGAAAGTAAGCCAGACTTAAAAATGTCATTTAATAAGGGTTATACTCCAAATGGTTTTGCTGAAAAAGTATTTCATCTCCATGTGCGATTTTATGGAGATTGGAATGAATTATATTTCAGAGACTATCTTTTAATCCATAAAGAAGTAGCTGAAGAATACGGAAGACTAAAGCAAGAATTAAAAGAACAATACAAACATAATAGAGATGGATATACCACAGCTAAAACCGAATTCATTATGAAATATACAAAAATAGCAAGAGAAGAGTTTATTGGTAGATATTTATAAGGGTTAAGAGCATATTATTTAGCTATTACACAATATTCTTAAACACATAAGTATAACAACCGTCCCATCTCTAAATATGCGTTGGGTGGCATCAGTAGGATAATACGAAGTAATAAGCTATAAGTGGCTAGCCGTTTTTGTTAAATACTTTGAATGAAAGATGATATAATTCATACCGAAAGGAGGAGTTTGGTTGTTAAAGAAGATTTTATTATATGCTATTCCTGTGATATTTTTGGGTTTATTTTCATCTGGTTGTAACCCAAAAAATGAACAAAAATCACAAACCAATGTTCCACAACTTCAAATGCCCTTACAAAACATGACACCGCAAACCAATAACCACATCCAAGTTGTTCAAGGTACTGTCGGAAGCACTACTAACATAGAAACCCCTGAGCTCAATAATATAAAAAACATTAAATATCCAGATGTAGTTGCCGAGGTGGGAGATACCAAAATAACTGGTTTACAACTAACGAGGGAAGTAACAATTAAGCAAAATGATTATGTTAATAATATGAAAAAGCCACAGGACGAATCCTATTATGAGAAAGTTGCACTAGGCTTGTTAGTAAAGAATGCTTTAATAGATAATGAGGTAAAAAAGCAAGGAAAAACCGTAACAGCTGATGAAGCTAAATCTTATTTGGAGCAACAGGAGAAATCGATGGACTCGTTACAGGATAGTGACTTTGCCAAGATAACTTACAATAAAACTATTAAAGACAATGGTTTTAGTAACGCATCTGATTACATCAACTCTCCAGGTATAATCAGCATAACTCAGATATTTTTGGGCAGGGGAAAACTAAAAAACTCTATATTACAGTCGATTCCGAAAGGACAGAAATGAAGCAACAAAGGCTTGGGATGATTATACTGATAAA
>NZ_JYNH01000192.1 GCF_000960765.1 Desulfosporosinus sp. I2
ATAAAAGAAGCTAATCTAATGGGCATATCATTCGGGGCAGTGTCGGGAATGTTTTACGCAATCATCGTGCTGATTAACCGAAAGTTTGGAACTCATATTCCTATTCAATCAGCTACTTTTATTCAACTAATGATGGCAGCGATGATTTTGGCTCCGCTTGTTCTATTTGAGGATCCAATCCACCAGTGGACTTCATTAGACCTATATGGAATTGTAATGTTGCTTATTTTGGGAATTGTACATACAGGGCTTGCCTATCAAATGTATTTTTCAAGTTATAAGGAGCTTTCCTCTACGAACGTAGCTCTATATAGTTACTTGGATCCAGCATTTGCAATAATTTTTGCAGTCGCTATTTTAGGGGAACCATTTGGAATCTATCAAATACTTGGAGGAGTACTTATATTGGGGTCAACAATGATTTCAAACAAATAGAAAAAATAACTATTGGTGTAACCGCAAGTTAAGGTTGCGTAACTTTCTGCAAGAGGGTTGCGGGGCTTTTGATCAAAGAGGCCGCAGGGGTAATCACTCCCGTTGGGAACTATGTGTGGTTGGCGAATTATTGATATACCATTGGCTAGTCTAACATATGTTGGTGTTACTTAATGAGTTTTTACTGAGATTTATATCCCAGAGACGTAGCACCCTGGTAACGGTAGTGTGGCTATTAGAACTCTAGCCCTTTCAACGTGACAACGCACTTGAATTGTGATTTAGTTAATATGACATCACAAGGTAATTGGTAAAGGTAATATCTATAGAACGCTGCCATTGAATAAGGATGTTCGAAAAGCAATTATAGATTACCTTGTTATAAGACCAGAAACTGAGAGTGACTTCCTATTAATAGGACAGCGAGGAGCTTTCAAAAGGAATGCAATTAACTTGATCCTTGAAAAACATGGGCATCGAGTAGCAATGGATGTTTCACCTCACCAACTAAGGCATTCACTTGGATATAGATTGGTCAAAGAAGGAACAGCAATCACCACCATTCAGCAGATACTTGGACATGAAAACATTATGCAACAAACCTCTACACAGTTACAACTGAGCAGGATAAGGTAGAGGCTCTGGAAGCATTGGAGTGGACCATGACCGCCAGAACCTTCGGCTAAAGCAATATCTGAACAAATACTTCTCCTCGACAAAGATAGAACAACTTGTCGGGGAGTTTTCATTTTCAGAGCTACGCAAGTTGCTTGGCGAAATGGATATAGAATTTTTTGCTTCGTGTTACTTTCCGAAATACTTTGACCGTAAGTTTTGGGCAGTTTCACAAGGAGTTATTCGAAGAACTGAAATACAAGTTAGACAACAAAGGGTTGATTGTCAACCCAAAGAAATTTAGTAGGAACCGCAAAATGACTAAACTGAAGAGCTTGGTCCTCGATATTTGAGACAGATAATGCGGAAATTATTGGTTAGTCTTTCTCTAAACAAGCAACGATTTTTAACAAAGGTGGTAATCGTATTGAATGAACCATGGCAATGGGATGAAGAAGATATTTTATTGCTAATCGCCGAAGGCGAGAAAGAGAGTCTACTCTTGGACTAAAAAGCATGCGGATCTCTAGCCCGTTCAGAAGAAAAGAAAAGGGAAATTTATGGATGTGGCCTCTTTTGCTAATTCAGTAGGAGGTGTAATTGTTTGGAGTAATCGAAGACGGAAACGTCCCAATAAAAATCGACGTAGGATTGTACAGCCTTAGCGGTCATTCCGTTTAACTCCGGCGGTCATACTGTTCAACTTCGCCGGTCAAGGTGTTTTTTCTCGCCGGTATATTCAATGGGCTGCTCTAGTTGCTCTAGTAGCTGCTGCTGTAATATGGTTTGTAATGAGACTGATTGGTGTTGGCGAACCCTGGTCTTGGCAGGTATAATGAGCACTCCCATCCAAAATGTTGGTAAGTAAGGAAAATCGAGTAAGAACTCGATTTTAAAGTAATAATAAACTCAGTTAATGTATGGGGTTTAATTGATGAAGAACACTGTGACGCATTCGTAATAGGAGTGCATTAAAAATTATTGGACTCCTATTAAAAAGTGCTTGACTTGGAGTTGACTCCAGATGGTAAGTTATTATGCGGGGGTGAAAATTATGAACATCGATACGTTATGGTATTGTGATGTGTGTTGAACTTGGAGCAAACTCCAAGTGTTGCAGTTTGATAGCAGAAAGAATGGTGATACTTGGCAAATAGAGTTTGTAGCATTCCCAATCAAGCGTTATTGAAAAGAAAGAGGATGTTTGTTGACTTCAGAAAGCATTGTTGAATTAAAAGTTTTATAATACTTGACTTAGAGTTAACTCCAAGTCTTATAATGACAATACAAAAATAATAAGGAGGGTTCAATTATGTTTGACTTTGATTTTTATAATCCAACACGTATTTTATTTGGTAAAGACAGACTTGAGGGCATTGATAAGTATGTTCCAGCCGATGCTACTGTCTTAATAACCTATGGAGGTGGAAGTGCTAAAAGGAGTGGCACTATAGACAAGGTTAAAACTACACTTGGAAACAGGAAAGTTTATGAATTTGGGGGTATTGAACCCAATCCTCGTTACGAGACTTTGGTAAAAGCTGTAGAAATTGTACGTAACGAAAACATTGACTTTATTCTTGCCGTTGGTGGCGGTTCTGTTATTGATGGGACTAAATTCATAACACTAGCTTCCTATTACAAGGGAGATTCACGTGATTTGTTGAAATATGGATTTATGCCAATTCCTTTTGATGTGGTAAGTAAAGTTGTTCCGTTCGGTACAGTGTTAACATTACCTGCTACGGGATCTGAAATGAATAGCGGAGCTGTAATCAGCTATGAACACGGGAAATTTCCAGTTATGTGCGAGTTGGCATTCCCTAAATTCTCAATATTAGATCCGACAATTACTTTCACGCTTCCAAAGATGCAGGTTGCCAATGGAGTGATTGACGCATTTGTGCATACAACTGAGCAATATCTCACATATCCTGTTGACGGTAAAGTGCAGGATCGTATAGCTGAGGGTATTTTACAAACATTAATTGAAATAGGTGAAACTACAGTTGCTGAACCCGAAAATTATGATGCACGTGCTAATCATGTTTGGTGTGCTACTCTTGCATTGAATGGGATAGTCGGTGCAGGGGTTCCTCAGGATTGGGCGACTCATATGATAGGACATGAACTTACTGCATTATTTGGCATTGATCATGGACAGACTTTAGCGATTGTATTGCCATCATTACTAGAGGTAAGACGCGAACAAAAACGCGCTAAACTTCTGCAATATGCAGAACGTGTATGGCATATAGAGAGTGGCAACGAAGAGGAAAAGGTGGACTTGGCAATTCAGAAAACCAGAGAATTCTTCGAAAGCCTTGGTGTTAAAACTCATCTGTCCCAATATGGCGTTGGAGCTAATAAAATACCAGTTGTTATTGAACAGCTGAAGGCTCATGGGATGACAGCACTCTCGGAAACTCAGGATCTTACATTGGATATAAGCCAAAAGATTCTTGAAGGAGCAGTGTGATTTTCTTCCATAACTTATGCCCTGTCTGCCAGTAAGGTATTTTAAACTGACCAAACAGCTTGCCTTCGTACTCATAGAAGATGAACGCATATAACACTCTGTCTTTTTAAATAGTAGCATGGATTTAGTGCTACTATTTAAAAACTCTTGACTTAGAGTTAGCTCCAGGTGTTAAGGTATCAAATATCAGGGAGGTAAAATCGTATGACGATTGCAGAAGTGAGTAAAAAATTCGATCTTTCGCAGGATACACTCCGCTATTATGAACGCATCGGACTGATTCCTCATGTGAACCGCAATAAAGGCGGAATCAGGGATTATACAGAAGAAGACTGCAGGTGGGTCGAATTTATCAAATGTATGCGGAATGCAGGTCTTCCAATTGAAGCATTGATTGAGTACGTTGGGCTGTTTCAACAGGGAGATACGACCACTAAGGCCAGAAAAGAACTTTTGACCGAGCAGCGTAAGCAGTTAATTGCAAGAATGGAAGATATGAAGAATACGCTGGAACGCCTGAATTATAAAATCGAAAGTTATGAACAGTCGGTGGTTGAAAAAGAAAAAGAGCTAAAAAGATCGGAGGATTAGGTTTATGGGTAAAAAAGTATTGGTGCTGTCCGCCAGCCCGAGGAAAGGTGGTAATTCCGATTTGCTGTGCGACCAGTTTTTGCTCGGCGCACAGGATGCGGGCAATCAGACGGAAAAGATTTTTTTGAGAGATAAAAGGATTGGCTACTGCACCGGGTGCGAGTCATGCTATATCAGCCATAAGTGTGTTCAGAAGGATGACATAGCGGAAATTTTGGAGAAAATAATTGACGCCGATGTGATCGTCATGGCGACGCCGGTTTACTTCTATACTATGAACGCTCAGATGAAAACGCTGATTGATAGAACTGTTCCAAGATATGAAGAAATCACTGGAAAGGAGTTCTATTTTATCGTTACCGCTGCCGACAGCAGTAAGCAGTCCATGGAAAGGACGCTTGACGGCTTTCGCGGATTTACGTTATGTCTGAACGGTGCTAAAGAAAAGGGTGTTGTCTATGGCGTCGGAGCATGGCACAAGGGTGACATCAAGGGCAGCGCAACCATGCAGCAGGCATATGAAATGGGAAAGAACGCATAAAAGAGGAAAGAAAGAGGAAAGAAATTGTGAAAAAATTAGGATTCGGTTTTATGCGGTTACCGATAACGGAAGAAAAAAATCCCAAAAGCATCAATCAGGAACTTGTGAACAAGATGGTAGATTACTATCTGGAAAAGGGGTTCACCTATTTTGATACAGCATATCGGTATCATCAGGGTATGAGCGAGGTCGCCTTGAGAAGTGCGCTCGTGGAACGGCACCCCAGGGGCGCATTTACCATCACGGATAAAATGCCCACTTATATGATAACCTGCAATGCGGATTATCAGAGGATCTTTGAAGAGCAACTGGACCGCTGTGGCGTGGAATACTTTGATTATTATCTTTTGCATACCCTGGGCGTGAAGAACTATGCCATCACTTTGAAATATGGTGGTTTTGAGTTTATGAAAAAAATGAAGGCAGAGGGAAAGGTAAAACACATCGGTTTCTCTTTTCATGACAAGGCAGAAGTGCTGGAGAAGATTTTGACAGAACACCCTGAGATGGAGTATGTGCAGCTTCAGATCAATTATATAGACTGGGACGATGAAAGCATAGAATCCCGGAAATGCTATGAGATAGCGACAAGGCACAAGAAGCCCGTCATTGTCATGGAGCCGGTCAAAGGCGGCGCGCTTGCAAACGTACCCGAAGAGGCGAAGAAGCTGTTTAATGTTTATCATCCGGATATGAGCGCGGCCTCGTGGGCGGTCCGCTTCTCGGCTTCTTTAGAAAATGTTTTCATGGTGCTTAGCGGCATGAGCAATTTCGAACAGGTTGTTGACAACACGGGTTATATGCTGGATATTACGCCTTTGAATGACGAAGAGAAAGAAATCATTAAAAAAGCAACGGACATCATCAACAGCAGCATCGCCATTCCCTGCACCGCATGCCAGTATTGTGTAGAAGGCTGCCCGAAAAAGATACCGATCCCGAACTATTTCTCGCTATATAATAACCAAAAGCAGTTCGGGCTGTTTGGTAACCATGCGTTTTATTATCTGAATTTGACACAGGACTTTGGAAAAGCTTCCGACTGCATCGGCTGCAAGCAGTGTGAACAGCACTGTCCACAGCATATAGCCATTGTGGAAGAGCTGAAAGAAGTGTCAAAGGTATTTGACGCGTAACGGTTAAACCTGATTACAAGTTCAAATACAAACAGGAGGTAACTATGAACGTATTATTAGTGAATGGAAGTCCCCATGAAAAGGGGTGTACCTATACGGCATTGGAAGAAGTGGCTAAAACACTGAATTCAGAAGGGATTGAAACTGAAATCTTTCAGATCGGAACCACGCCGTTATCCGGATGTATTGCCTGTAAAAACTGCCAGAAAACGGGGTATTGTATATTTCCTGACAGAGTCAATGAGTTTCTCGATATTGCGGGAGACGCCGACGGGTTTGTATTCGGTTCACCCGTACATTATGCGTCTGCAGGAGGTGCCATTACTTCATTTTTAGACCGTGCTTTCTATACCGATTTATGCTTTGGAAAACAAATTTTTTACCTAAAACCGGCAGCCGCTGTTGTTTCCGCCAGAAGGGCGGGGACGACCGCGACATTTGACCAGCTTAATAAATATTTTACCATATCAGAAATGCCTGTTATCTCATCGAGGTATTGGAATATGGTACACGGCTCCACACCGGAGGACGTAAAAAAAGATTTAGAGGGATTGCAGATAATGCGTATATTAGGAAGAAATATGGCATGGTTCTTAAAGTGCAAAGAGGCCGGTATCAAAGCCGGTGTTCCGTTCCCTGAGCGTGAAGAAAGAATAGCGACCAACTTTATTCGATAAAGACGCTATTTTCCCTTTTCCAAGGGCTTTGAATGCATTATAGCCAAGAGGGGGAATAAGTTTAAATTTTCATATTTTAGGCTTCTTGTTACTTTTTATTAAGAAAGGTGTACCTCTTATGTCTAATATTCAAGATAAAGTTGTCATTATTACGGGTGCCTCTTTTAGTACGATGGGGGGCGCGTAACCATGGGGTCTGCTACTAATGCCGGACCCAGTTCGCACCGCACGGCCGTGCTCGTGATCATTCTTGCCAGCTACTTTATGATCGTACTCGACATCTCGATCGTCATCACCGCACTTCCGAAGATCCACCACAGCCTCGGCTTCTCGGCCACCGGGCTCTCATGGGTGCAGAACGCCTATACGCTCGCCTTTGGCGGATTGCTATTGCTCGGTGCACGCGCCGGCGACATCCTCGGCCGTCATCGTATGTTCATTGCCGGAATCGCGCTCTTTACTGTCGCATCTCTCGCCGTTGGCCTGGCACAGTCCGTCTCCTGGCTGATTGGTGCCCGCGTGTTACAGGGCATCGGCGTCACGATCGTGGCTCCATCGACGCTCGCTCTCCTGTCGGACAATTTCCCTGAAGGGCACGAGCGCACACGTGCGGTCGCTTACTATGGATCCGTTGCCAGCGTCGGGGCCAGTATTGGACTCGTGCTCGGCGGCATCCTCACCGACTGGCTCTCCTGGCGCGTCGGGTTCTTCATCAATATGCCTATCGGGATCGCAATGATGGTTGCCGCGCCGCGCTACCTTGCCGAGACTGAACAGCGCCCGGGTCGGTTTGACCTGGCAGGCACCATGAGCTCAACCCTCGGCATGACTGCGCTCGTCTACGGCATCGTCCGCTCCGCGACCGCCGGCTGGAGCGATTCACTCACGGTTGCGGTACTTACGGCCGGCGTCCTGTTACTCGCATTTTTCGTTTTCAACGAGTGGCGTGCGGAGCAACCGATCATGCCACTGCGCCTGTTCGCGAGCCGCGAGCGCGATGGGGCCTACGCGGCCCGCATCCTCTTCCTCGGCGCCAT
>NZ_JYNH01000193.1 GCF_000960765.1 Desulfosporosinus sp. I2
CCAAAGTCCTGTTCTTGCATTGCTTGTTGCATTTCAGGAGAATTGTGTAGTTGCTGCATTGCAGGGGAACTCATGAATTGCTGATGCTGTTCAGGTGTAAATGTTTGATCAATGTTTGCATTTTAGCAAACCACGACCCATTTGAATTGGAATTCGTATCTGCCAAAGCAGGAATTGCCATTAACCCAACTGCAATGACTGCAGTCCCTACGATCCCTAGTTTACTTGCTAAATGAGCAGCTACCGATGCACATACCACATCGGCGTCCAGCAAGTTGAACAAAGATATAGTGTAACATTTTTCCTTATCCATCCGCCAGCCTGTGGACGGGTCATAGTTTTTTTCCCAATCTGTCAGTGCTCCTGCCGGGCAGGCATTTACACATTTGTTGCACTTGCTACAAATAGTTTGCTCTAACAATTGGTCCGACTGTAACTCCGCTTCGGTAACGACCATGCCAAAACGGACCCTTGCTCCATACTGTGGGGTCAGCACCAAATTCGTAGACTCAGCCCATTTTACCTTGCCGGTAAGAGTGCGATCCCATCCTCCCTTAAACCTTTGGCAATCCGGGCTATACCCATACCAGAAAAATAATCTGCAAAGATTCGCCTGACAACTGAGGCTTGCTCTTCATTAACCACAAGATTGCCGTTTTTGTCCTTGTCATACCCAAGAAACCGCTTGGTATTAACCGAAAACTTACCCTGTTTAAATCGGCGTTAACTAAAACCTACCCATATTAAAAAGCACCTGCTTCATGCCTTTATCCAGCAAATGCCCTTGAATATAAGTGGATTCAGTTTTTAACTTTTACTTATTCATCCCAACCTCAACCGTAACCTTCTTGCCCTTTTCCCCTACCATATAATCCTTATGATATAGCAGTACACAGGTCTCCACATGCATCATCCGCAGAAACATATCTCTCAACAGTTGTCTTTCCACGAAGGCACCTGGAACTTACGCGGAAAGACAATGGAAATGACTGTTCTCAAGCATTTTACGCTGAATATAAAACGTTTTTTACATTATAGGCTTGTGCATTATGGCATCAGGTCTGACTAGCTAAAGGGAAAGCCTACACACCTAAGTAGGTGAAGGCTTTCCATTTAGCTTAGTTTATTAAAATGACTTAAATCCATTAATGCTCTGATTAACAAACATATCCAGAATAGGACCCAACACAATGCTTAAGAAAAGGCGGAAACCCTCAGCCAATACCAGTGCTACCCCTAAGCGGAGTAGAAACCGTCCCCCACGGGATGTGGAACGACGCAAAATACCATCAAAATCAAGGGCTCCAGCGGCACCCCAACCGAGCACCAGGCAAAGGAGAAAAAAAGCATAACTCATCCCAGTGGTTAGATCAAACATAGCCATGGCACTCCCTCCCTTGCCACAACTTATGATGCGCTAGAGGATTTTATGCTAAACTGGTCCAATTTTCATTAAAGAATCTACTTACATGTCTCCGAGACTCCCACTTCTATATGAGGTTCCATGCCCTGCTTCACTTGAAAACGCTACAAAAGTCAATGACAAATCCATTAAGATGTTCAACCTTCATTTGATCGCATTCGCCAAAAACACTAGGCTTACTGTACTGATCCTGCTCATCGAGCAAGAAAACCATAACCGTTTTGTCCACTGGATGGACTACCCAGTATTGAAATACGCCGACCCGCTCATAAAGTCGCAATTTTACCGAAAGATCCTTTTTTGCCGTCTCTGGCGACAATACCTCGATGATTAAATCTGGGGCTCCTTTGCACCCTCTGTCATCCAGTTTTTTTGGATCACAAACCACCACCAGATCGGGCTGTACGACGGTACTGGAAGTCTCATCCTGTTCCCCTGAGCCTGGTAACCGCACATCGAAAGGGGCGATGTAAACTTCACAAGGTTGATCCTTCAGATAGTTGTAGAACTGGTTATAGAGATCCCCTAAGACTTTTTGGTGTATGCGCGAAGGCGCTGGAGTCATCTCTATAGGAATGCCATCAATCAACTCATATCGTTTCCCATTTGTCCAAGACAAGTAGTCGGTATAATTGTAATACACCGTCTGACTCAACGCAGGTTCACTCATGGGTTCGCCCTCCCGTTCCAGTTTCTTCCTTATATGAATTATATCATACGGTATAGCTTTTATAAAGGCGAATAGTCGGCAGGATAACTGCCATAACATAATTAGAGTTACAATGTGGCTGCAATTGTTTATTTCTTCTTTTTAAATTTAGTTTCGGCGAGTTTTATATTCTCGGCAACTCTAAATTCAACTATCTTGCTTATTAATTGATAAGGTAGTGGTTTTTCAATAGGAAATTGTACAGACCCTTTTGCTCCTTTATATTCCGATAATTCATCTATGGCCTTTAAGTACTCTGAGCGATATAAACAAAGTCTATCCAATAAACAAACGTGCAATTAGGGATTTGCACGTTTGTTTATTTTAGCCAGTTCACAACTAAATTAATCTCAGTTTCGACAGTGGGATGAGCGAAGCTAAAGCGAAGTCGTTACCCGGCCAGAGACTTCGCTTTAGCGTTAGCGAATCCTTCAAGCGAGTGGTTACCAAACTTTGTGAAAGCGCGACATGCATCAGCGGGGCTGAGCACACGACGTGCGAAGCCGCCAACTGAGCCACGGAGGGCGATTTTGCGGGAACCCCGCCTCTTTCATAAGGCGCATGAACAACTAGTTTGGTCCACGAGCGCCGGGATGAGCGGTGCTAATGCGAAGTCTCCGCCACGAGCGCTCGGATGAGCGTTGCTAATGCGAAGTCTCCCTATTTAAGCACACTCTTACCCATTAGATATTTATCGACTTCTCGAGCTACAAGCTTTCCTTCCTGGATCGCCCAAACAACGAGACTCTGCCCTCTTCTCATGTCGCCAGCAGCGAAGACCTTCTCCACATTGGTCTCGAAAACTTCGTATTCCGCTTGCACATTGCTCCTAAAATCTCTCTCAAGCTTAAGCTCTTTCGGTATCGTATCTTCCGGACCTAAAAATCCCATAGCCAGTAACACAAGGTCAGCTTTCCATACCTTTTCGCTGCCCGGAATCTCTTGAGGTATCATTCTTCCAGAGGAGTTCTTAACCCAGGAGATTTCAACGGTATGAACTTCCTTAACTTCACCCTTCTCATTTCCCACAATCTTTTTCGTGGAGATAAGGTAATTTCTCGGATCCTTTCCATAGAGGCTGATGGCCTCTTCCTGACCGTAGTCCACTTTAAGTTTCAGCGGCCATTCCGGCCATGGATTAGACGCTTCTCTTCTTTTTTCAGGCGGTTCGGGCATAATTTCAAACTGGTAGACACTCTCGCAACCATGCCGTATGGATGTGGCAACACAATCAGTTCCTGTATCCCCTCCACCCAGGATAATGACATTTTTCCCTTTGGCGCTGATATAGTTGCCGTCCTTAAGCTCGGAATCCAAGAGGCTTTTGGTATTATCCTTCAGGAAATCCACCGCAAAGTGAACCCCCTTAAGTTCTTTTCCTTCCACATCCAGACCTCTCGCCTTGGTTGCACCTGCACACAGCACAACCGCGTCATACTGATCAACGAGTTCCTGAGCTCGGACGTCTTTGCCTACCTCAGTATTTAGCACGAATTGGATTCCTGAAGCCTTCATCAGCTCGAGGCGTCTTTCCACAATTCGTTTTTCGAGCTTCATATTGGGAATCCCGTACATCAGTAAACCACCGACTCTGTCGTTTCTCTCGTAAACCGTTACGTCATGCCCGACGAGATTTAAATAATAGGCTGCTGACATCCCGGCTGGGCCTGAACCGACAACTGCGATTTTCTTCCCGGTTGCTTTTGGTTTTTTCGGGACTACCCAGCCTCCGGCAAAGGCTTTCTCAATAATTTCATATTCCAGACTGTTGATGGTAACCGACTCCAGAATATGTCCTTCTGTGCATGACCCTTCACAGGGTGCAGGACATACTCTTCCAGTAAATTCCGGGAACGGGTTGGTTCTAATCAACCTTTTGTAAGCGTCCTCCCATTGTCCCTTATAAACCAGCTCATTCCACTCAGGAATGAGATTGTGCACAGGACATCCTGCTGCCATACCGTTTAACAGAACCCCGCCATTGCAAAAAGGAACTCCGCAGTTCATACATCTCGCGCCCTGAGTCTTTATGGTCTCAAGGTTTTGGGGAAGCTTTAGTTCATTCCAGTCTTTAATTCTTTCATCTGGAGGACGTTTTTTCGGATTGACTCTTTCATACTCTAAAAATCCGGTCACTTTTCCCATTGTAAGTCCCACCTTAATTTCTTAAAGTCCTTAATTTTTAAAATGCTCTTTGAACGCGACCATCAAGGCTTCTTCGCCGCTTAAGCCCGCCTTGTGAGCCTTATCAATGTTTTCAAGCATGCGTTTGTAATCTTTAGGAATGACCTTGCTAAATCTCAGCGAATAGCCTTTCCAGTCCTCAAGAACTTTCTTGCCCAGTGGACTTCCGGTATACTCAACATGTTTCCCAATCATTTTCTGAACTTCATTCAGTTCTTCTTTAGATTGAATTTTTTCTAATAACACCATGGACTTGTTGCAGTATATGTCGTCAAAGTCCAAAATATAGGCTACACCACCCGACATTCCCGCTGCAAAGTTTCTTCCCGTCTTACCCAGGACAACCACTTTACCGCCGGTCATATATTCACAGCCATGATCACCCACACCTTCAACAACCGCTTTAACTCCGCTATTCCTGACACAGAATCGTTCCCCAGCTATTCCGTTGATATAGGCTTCTCCCGATGTTGCCCCGTAAAAAGCGACATTTCCGATCAGAATATTTTTCTCAGGATCAAAGCCAGAAGCTTTGGGAGGATAAACCACAATTTTCCCACCGGAAAGGCCCTTTCCTAAATAATCGTTGGAATCTCCCTCCAGTTCAAGAGACATTCCTTTGGGAATGAATGCTCCAAAACTCTGTCCTGCTGAGCCCACAAAGGTAAGTTTGATCGTATCTTCGGGAAGTCCATTGAGGCCGAATCGCTTCGAAATTTCACTTCCGACGATGGTTCCGACAACTCTGTCGACATTATTAATCTTCAGTTTAGCCCTGATGGATTTCCGGTTCTCAAGCGCTGGCTTACACATCCTCAGTAACTTTTTCATATCGAGTGATTTTTCCAGCATATGATTCTGGGATTGGGTGTTAAAGCGACTGAGATCGGCACCCGCATATGGTTGATACAGAATCTGAGACAGATCGAGATTCATTGCCTTCCAGTGCTTAATATTCTCCTTGGTTTTAAGTCTATCTGTGCGTCCAACCATTTCAGTGATGGTCCTAAAGCCCAGTTTAGCCATAATTTCGCGCATTTCCTGTGCGACAAAGCGCATAAAATTTTCAACATACTCAGGTTTACCAGTAAAGTTCTTTCTTAACGTTTCATCTTGCGTGGCTATCCCAACAGGACATGTGTTGAGGTTACAAACCCTCATCATGACGCAGCCAATGGCAATCAGAGGGGTTGTCGCAAAGCCAAATTCCTCCGCTCCAAGCATTGCAGCAATCACAACATCTCTTCCTGAAAGCAGCTTACCATCGGTTTCAACAACCACTCTATCTCTTAACTTGTTGAGAACCAAAGTCTGATGCGTTTCGGCTAGCCCCAGCTCCCATGGAAGTCCTGCATTTCTAATGCTTGTTCTCGGAGATGCTCCTGTCCCTCCGTCATACCCACTGATCAGAATAACATCCGCTTTTCCTTTGGCTACCCCTGCAGCAATGGTTCCAACACCCACTTCAGAAACGAGCTTGACGCTAATCCGCGCATCTTTGTTAGCATTTTTAAGGTCATGAATGAGTTCAGCCAAATCTTCAATCGAATAGATATCATGATGAGGCGGTGGAGAAATCAGATCGACACCTGGCGTTGAATGCCTTACCTTGGCAATTTCCGGATAAACCTTACGACCTGGAAGCTGTCCACCTTCACCCGGTTTTGCTCCCTGTGCCATTTTTATCTGGATCTCTTGAGCATTTACAAGGTAGTTGCTGGTCACGCCGAAGCGTCCAGAAGCAACCTGCTTGATGCCACTATTTTTAGTGTCCCCATTGGCCATGGTCGTGAATCGTTCGCTATCCTCGCCACCTTCACCGGTGTTGCTCTTTCCGCCCAGTCTATTCATAGCGATCGCCAGACATTCGTGAGCTTCCTTGCTGATTGAGCCATAGGACATAGCCCCGGTCTTAAACTTTTTGACGATGGAATCTACTGATTCTACTTCTTCGATTGGGATCGTATCCCCCGGATTGTATTTGAAATCAAGAAGATTTCTTAGCGTGCATATTTCTTCTTCATTGACCTTTTTAGAGAAATCTTTGAAGAGGGAGTAATTTTCTTCCCTGCATGCTTTTTGAAGCATATAGATGGTTTCAGGATTATAGAGATGAATTTCCCCGTCCTCTTTGCACTGAAAGTACCCACCCACTTCCAAGGTATCGGTATACGGTGAATTTTCAAGATAGGCGCTTTCATGCCGCATCTGATTTTCTAAAGCAATTTCTTCAAGTCCTATTCCTTCCACTCTTGAGGGAGTCATCGTGAAATACTTATCGATCAGATCTTTTCTAAGACCAACTGCCTCAAAAATTTTGGGAACCATGGTAGCTTCGCACGGTTGAAATACCCATCTTTGTGAGAACTTTAAGAATTCCTTTGACAGAGGCCTTAATGAAGTTCTTTTTACCCTCTTCATAGGTTAGTCCGTCCAGTAACCCTTTTTCCGAAAGATCCTTAACGGTTTCATAGGCTAGATACGGATTTATGGCTGTAACACCATACCCAATCAGGGTACAGAAATGGTGCACTTCTCTGGGTTCTCCTGATTCCAGGACGATTCCCATGTTGGTCCTGATCTCTTTTCTGATCAAGTGATGATGAAGCCCTGAAGACGCTAAAAGTGCAGGGATAGCTGCATAAGTCTCATTAACGCCTCGGTCAGAAAGAATAATGATATTGGCCCCTTCGCTGATCGCCTTATCGGTTTCTCTAAAAATCCTTTCCAAGGCTTTTTCCATCGACTTTACCCCTTTCGAGGCTTTATAAAGGATGGATAGGGTTACTGTTTTGAGTTTGTCATTATTGAGCTGCTTAATCGTAGCCAGCTGTTCATTGGTCAGGATCGGATGCTCCAAAAATGATACTAG
>NZ_JYNH01000194.1 GCF_000960765.1 Desulfosporosinus sp. I2
CTTTCGTGTAGAAAAAATTTACACGATAGAGAAAACCTCCTTTCAAATAGCCCCATAGCTTTGGCTTATAAAGTGCGTAGACCATTGATTTTACCAACCTTTCTTCTAAATTTGGGTATAAAAAACACGACCAAACATTACTGTTCAATCGTGTTAATTTTAAATAGTATTTTCTGTTTAAACTTCTTTAAGCAAGTCCTCAAGTTGCTCCATTAGCACCGGAACCTCTTTTTGAGATAAATTCCAGACAAGTTCCATTCTTAATTCGCCATACCCGTGTGCTACGATATTTCTAAGGTCAACGATCTTTCGCCACTGGATATCCTTGTACTCCGTCCACAACTCCTTCGTCAATGCGTTGGTATGCTCGCCAATGTTAAGGAGCGACATTGCTGTTGCCTTCTGGTAAACATCATTTTCGAGGAATCCTTTTTCACCGATTTCATTAGAATACCTTATAATGTCTTTGCATTCGGATATGATCTTTTTCAGTAATTGAATATCCCTATGCTTCATATATCCTTACCTTCTTGTTAATGGTTAAATAGCTGTTTTCCTTTAAAGGGCCGGCAACCACATCCACCTTGGTGTTCAATTTCTCTTGAATATCAAGCTTAAACCCGTACATATCAAATAAACTTGCAATTTTTTCATCAAAGTATACAAGTAAATCCACGTCTGAATCCTCCGTATTCTCACCATTTGCAAACGAGCCAAACAAGTCGATGCTAAGCACCGGATACGCAGGTGCAACCTGACCGACCGCATCTCGTATATCTGTAATTGTCACGCTTTATCACCTCTTAAAGACCTTAAACAAAATTAAGGCAATGATTAAATATCTGATTACATTATACCTTAAAAACTGGTCACAATCAAAAAGGAATATGCCTCGAAAAGCTTTTTGCGGGGTATAAACACATTATTGATTGCAGAACCAAAAGTTGTATTCATCAACCAATTGATAGTTTTTGCTCTCCTTCTCAACCGGTTCCAGAAGACAAATGGGAAATGAATACTGCTTTCTGCCCATTCTTGCTTTCACGACGATACCATATAAATCAAAAACACCTTCAATAGCTGTTACCTTGATAATATCGCCAACTTTCAACGGACCAGGATCATCCACAATTTCGGCTTCGAAAGGAAACTGAAGATGATTTTCAAGGTATTTTTGCCAGGCTTCCTTTGACTTCAAACATCCTGTATTCCCTTTCTTGTACGATCCCTTTTTAAAGCCTCTTTTCTTTATTCTAACACTTCCTCATATTTGTTAACAATGATTTATTGGTTCTTCATAGACTGTCGTTGCATCAACAAAAAGAGTTTGCCTCGCAAAAGCTCGCACTCATTTTTCAATGCTTGGTTTTCATCCGTCAGTTTTGCTATGTACTCATCCTTTTGGGCAAGTTTCTCTTTCAGGTTGGTTATCTGAGATTGCTTTCGGAATACCGGCGGTGCGGGTACTGAAGGCTCAGTTTTTGCATAACCTATTCCTTTGTCGGCCAAAAGCTTTCGTATATGAGGCTTGGCAAATACAGAACGTGACAGCCCTGTGGCTTCCATCAAGTCTTTAATTTTAATACTGTACCCCTCATCTTTGAGGTCACGGATTGCTCTGAGCACAAGATTGATGGTCTTTTGACGCTGTGTTTCCTGTTTTGCCATGAGCTGTTCTGGGACTTTACGCATGATAATCACCCTCCATTAATTTTTTGACTACCTTTTCAAAAAGTTCCGCATTGCGCAGCGCATTGGTCTTTATCATGGGATAGTCCTTAAATTTTTCAGCCTTGGTCTTCCATGACAGCACCTGTTCTCTAAAGTACGGGAGCTGCTCCCTGTCGGGAATGAAGTGCTTGCAGTCCAGGCAGTTCCACATGTCGCTTTTACAGCCTGTGATATCTCCGCAAATACCGCCCCTGACACGGTGTGCCCGAATATTTTTCAACAGCCGTTTTTCGAGCTGTTCTTCTATATTGAGAATTCTACCGCCAAACATTACATAGGTATTTTCACTGTTTTCTTGCTCATTTAATACATATTTCTGCTTCTGAACCAACATTTTCGGTTTCAAGTCTAAATGAGCATAGGAACCAAAGAGCATGGCATCACCGTGGTGACCGGTCATATCCGCAATCTGAGGCAAGGTAAATCCCGCCTCCAGTCTGTCGGTAATACCATTATGGCGGAACTGATGAGAGGTTAGATGGTAAATTTCGCCGTTCTCATCACGTATATTATATTTTTCACTTATCCTTTTAAAGTTGTCTGAAACATAGCCCCATTGGACTGTGTAGCATCTATCAATAGATCTTACGTTGCTATTTTTAAGAGTTTGTTTTCTCTGATAGGTGAAAAGTGCATCTTTTTTATTATCACCCATAAAAGGCTGCAGTGACTTTGCAAGCGCTTGCTGTTCTCTGATTAATCCGATCAAATATTCTCCAATTCCAGTGTTTTCAATATGGATTACTCTTTGAATCGGTTCCTTATTCCCGCCGTTTTGCTTCCATGTGGGGATGAAAAGGCAGAAGTGTCCATTGTAGGGCTTTAAACAGTCAATTTTCATTCCACGCACTTCACTGATTCGGGATGGAATCAAACGTAAAATCCAGTAGATGCATTTCACAGGCAGGTCTATTTCCTCCTTCATGAAAACAGAATCAAGCTGATTAGCAACGGCTTCAGGAATGTATTTGTAATCAAGCTTCAGGTGACTGTCATATGGATTATCTGCAAACGGATTCTTGAAGTGCTCTCCCTCCCAACCATTCATTGTTTTCAAAAATATGCTGACTACCGACCATCTGCTGTACCGGGAAGTTTCCGTGTAATAAGCCTGATCCAGAAACGCCTTATATTCTGTTGCCGTAGTCATGTTAATCTCAGAAAGCTTTATATTCTTGGGAAGACTTCTAAAAAATACTGCCAAATCCAGTACATTTGCCCTGATGCCTCTTACGCTTTTGCCATTCATCATTCTTATGATGGCGAAATACTTGGCAATGGTTCGATAATCATCCGGCATTGATGAAAAGTAGATGGACACAATGTTTGGATCTTCCGCAAAGCTCCTTATCCGCTTGTCGCAGACCCATGTATCATTATCGAAGCAAATTCCTGTTCCAAGCTCATTCAGAAATTCAATATACCTTAATTTTTTGTATTCTTCATATCCTTCTGTTTTATGTGGTCTTAATATGTTGCTCATATGCCCACCTCGCTGTCCACAATGGAATTTACAATGTTTTGATAGCACTCCAACAAAAAGCTTTCCTGCTTATACTCCTTAAAGTCTGTATAATCATTGATGTTGTTCTTCATATAAGCTGCCAGCAGATTGTTTACTATTATTTTTTGCTGCTCCAACAACTCCTGCCAGTAGGGAAGATACTTCTTGCCGGTACACAAGTTTTTACAGTTGACACAATTGTACATGCTGTTTCGATTGGTACAGCCACCGTAAGCAGCCTTTTTCAGGCAATAGCCAAACTCCACCTTGCGCTGCTCCAACCTGAAGTCTATATAGAGGAGACGGCGTTCTTCCTCTGAATACTCTGCTAACTGCTCTCCTGACAAAAGCAGGTCAAATTTGTCCTTGAAAAATTTGGTATTAAGCTCAGCAAGCTTCATTTTTCTAACTTCCGCATAATATTTTGCAGTAGTACCCCTATTAAGATGCCCCAGCCAGTAGGCAAGTTCCTCCACTGTTGCACCGTTTTCAATCAGCGTGACAGCAAGTGTCTTTCGGTACTGTCTACTGGTAAAGTGCCAAGGTTCTCCGGTTTCATCACAGATGCTGTAGTTTTCTATCAGCTTGTTGATGAGTATTGCAAAATACCACATATTGAGCATACTGGCTTTAAAGTTCTCTCTCTTCCGGATAAAGATATATGGGAGACAATATTCATCCCGTAGTGGTTTAGTGGATTCGATTTGCAATTTAATTTCGTTGGCAAGAGAGCAGGGAATCAGCACCCGATGATAATCTCCAACGCCAGCCTTGCGTCTTGCAGACAACACCTTGTAGGGCTTATACTTCAATAACACATAATCCTCATATTTGGATTTTTCAAGGCAATCCGCTTCAAGGAAAAGTACCTCCTTTGCCCGCATGCCCGTATTGGAAAAGATTTTGAACAGAAGCTGATAGACCTCCTGCAACTCACCTATATGAACTTCGAGCTGTTCCATCACACATTCCGGAATGACAGGCGTATTTTTTACATAATCCTTGGAATTTCTAAAGATAAATTTCTCAAAGGGATTTTGGTACGGGCGGGGGCTTTTGATGCCCTCGTCTCTCATATTGCCCATCAGATAGGCGCATACGATTTTACAGGTGCCAAAGACTATCATAATGTTTGCCTGTGATTTTTCCCTGCCGTGGTTTGTCGTTTCCGCATTCTCAAGGGTAATGTGAAGCGCTTTTGCATCCACATCATCTACATCTGCAAAATATTTGATGTTCGGATTGTGCGTAGTCAGTAGATTAACCGCATAGGCAATCTCGGACAGGAACCGGTCGTTTATCCGATTGACCGCCATAAAGCGGTGCTTCATGTAGTATTTCACTTCCAACCGCATGGAGGGACTGTTGATTATGGTAAAATCCATCCTGTTGTAATACAGGGATGGACCGTGCTTCTTGTACAGTACCCATACATCCTTCTTTACATCCAACTGAAGCCGGTTTTCCGATATGAACTTTTTTGACTGTATCTCGGATTCAGTTCTCACACTTTCTTTAAACAAAGATAGAAAATCCTTGTCGCATCCTTTAAAATTTATCCTGAAGGGTTCTCCCAACAACCAATCGTGCAATTTGCATTCACTTATTCTTTCACGTCGTCCTGTATACCCTTCTGCGATAGAACGAAGATAATCAGTTGTTGCATCAACCATTGTCATGCAATATCTCACTGTCCTCATGGCTCCGATTCGTGCTGCAATTTCCTGCAAGTTGTCTTTTCGCTTCATTGCCTCCTTGATTTTTTTTGTCCAGAATACTCCGAATTCCTCATTTACGATATCAATGAAAAGATGTCTGTCATCGATCTCGCCAAGGATATATGTGAAATTGTACCGGATTGTAGCTTCTTTGCTGCGGAGCATTGTTTCAAACACATGGCCTATCCCAACCTCCTTAGAATGAATACATTTGTCGTTTTCGTACCATTCCATAACAAACTGTCTGGTGTAGTAACGGAAGATTTTTAGAAAGTCTTCACGGTAAGCCTTGTACCCAATGGCAACAAAGGAAATGCCACCGAAGAACCGGAATGCTTCACGGAGCGGAGCGTTGTCCTGTCTGTAGGAACCACTTTGCAGGGCATATCTATATGCTTCTATACTGGCTGTTGTCGTATCAACCGTGATATTTACCCGGTGTGGCATAAATATTTCCGCACCATTGATGTGCCATAGCGCCGAGGCCAGTTTGACTTCCAATCGCTTAATCATTGCAGCCACCCTTCCCCTTGTGAAGTTTCTCCATGACAGTCCTGGCAATCACTTGATTATTGTGATTGCGGTATGGCTCAATGGAATCGGTACTGCGCCAGCCGAAGCATTCCAGCATAATTGCATCGGTTAAGCCATCTTCCGGGTGCAGGATTTGGTGCTCAATGAATTCCATCACTTTTGTGCTGCGGCCGCTGTGTGTCCTTATTTTTGCAGAGTCTATGCCTGCTCTCCGGGCACAGCCTTTGAGAATGGCAAGGTAGTTGCGGTAGGAGAGAGGCATTCCATAGCATTTTCCCTTTCTGAGATTAAGGAAAAGGTACTGACTGATAATGCCGCTTTCATTTTCGGCTGTCATTCTTTCGGTTGCTATGTAGCTATCCAGAAGTTCGCAGGTTTTTGCCGGAAGCACTACTGTTCTGAGGTTGTTGCGGCTGCCACCTGTCACTGAGGTTCTGCCCTTGGAGCGCGTCGGCTGGATGATTCTTTCAACCGGATTGTAATTGTCCAGTTTGATGCTCAGTGCTTCATCAATGCGGAATCCCTCCAGCGTAAGCCGAAATACCGCCTCATCCCGCAGGGTGAGAAAGCTGCCGCATAACGCCTGCTTCTCGCTTTCGTCATACCATTTAATGTACTCTTTACCGCCCTTTAAGCTGGGCAGATACCTGTCTATGATGTATTTGTAGTCATAGGAGTATATCTGCCCATACAAAAAGGACTTTTTTGCTCTGAAGGTATCTGTCTTGGTCTTGAACTGCATATTGGTTTCGTAATTGTTATCCAGCCATTTGTAGAACTCAGTAATGACGGTTACATACTGGCTCAGTGTAGCATAGGTAATAACCGTATCAAGCGATCGGATTTTGAGGTCATCCAGGCTTCCGTAGATTAAGTTTTGAATGAAAGTGACGACCTCCTTGTTGGTCGCCACGTCATATTCGACATCATAGCTGTCCAAGTAATTCAGATACACCAACAGCTTTTCAGCATACTTCCTGCCGGTGCTGACCTTTCTGAGGCTTTTTGCTTCGATCCACTGGTTTACCTCCAGTATCGGCAGAAGGTTATCTGTTATCATATACCTGTCGATAACCCTGCCATTTTCTGTTTCAAACCGAAATCGTTTAAGCTTAAACCGCTTGTTTTCCATCTGCATAATATACCAACTCCTATTTTTTAAGATAGGAGCCAGTATATCATGCTGAAATGAACGTCAGAGAAACCAATGTGGAAGGCTCGCCTTCTCTGGCTTAGCCTTGGTAGTTGAATATGGCCTTTATTTTTTCAGAAAGCAACGGAAGTATAGTCGAGCCAAAGAGCAGATACAATCCTGCAAGGACTAAAGCTCCCAAAACTACGCTGATCATTACGTTGATAGCAAGGTCAATCATTCCTGACCCACTTCTGTCTGTCAGGATGCCTCTGACAGAAACCATTCCCTTCATCATATTTACTCTTGCCTTTATAATTAAGTTTTGCATACTTGAATCTCACCTTTCTTATTTTTCTTATTGAATGACTGTTGGCAATGAGGGGGGTGAAGCCTTTCAAAAAGTTTTTCTTCCCCTCTAACTCCCATTCTTTAAAACAGGAAAGTTAGGACTTGTATCGTGTTAATTTGTATCGTATACATCTTCTTCAGGAAAGAT
>NZ_JYNH01000195.1 GCF_000960765.1 Desulfosporosinus sp. I2
TCAATGGAAACTTTGATGAGTGCCAGACTGCTGTAAAGCAGATTTTTGCTTCGGATTCTATAAAGGCTCAATTTCAGGAAAAACAGTTGATTTTCTCTTCAGCTAATTCAATTAACTGGGGGCGACTTCTTCCACAAATTGTCTATTATTTTTGGGCTTATTTACAGGCAGTGGATCAGGGTAAAGTATCGTCCGAAGGCAAAATGAATGTAGTCGTTCCTACTGGGAATTTTGGTAATTTACTTGCTGCTTATTATGCTAAACGAATGGGGCTCCCGATCGGTCAAATTATTAGTGCTTCAAACCAAAACAATGTTTTGTCTGATTTTTTTTCAACAGGAGTTTACCAAAGTCAGCGGGCGTTTTATCAAACGATCTCTCCTTCAATGGATATTTTAATTTCCAGTAACTTTGAACGTTTTTTATATGAGATGAGTGATAGAAATGCGGATCGAATCAGGAGTTGGTATGACGCGAGCAACCAAGGGAAGTTTGCAGTCGATCCAGAGACCTTGAAACGTTGCCAAGAAACAGTCTTTGCCGGATGGACGAGTGAAGAAGAGACGCTTGAAACTATAGCACAAAGTTATCGAGCCTATCAGTACGTATTTGATCCCCATACTGCTGTGGCAATGAAAGTCTATAATGACTATCTTTCTGCAACCAAGGATCAAACTTATACTGTTATCGCTTCTACTGCAAGCCCCTTTAAGTTTGCCTTGAACGTTTTAGCAGCTTTAGAGGGAGAAAGACCAAGGGATGAGTGGGAAGCCCTAGATCGTCTGAGTCAGTTAACTGGGTGGAAAATTCCGTTGGGGCTTCAAGGGTTGGATCAAAAGCTGGCAAAAACAGCGGTTAAGTGTGAGCCGGAAGAGATAGCAGGGGTGATACAGAGGATGTTTGTGGATGAGGAAGTTTCTTAGCCCAGTCGCACAACGTTTCATTGCTATTCGCTTGTTGCTCAGGCTAAACCGCAAAACTTCTGGGCTTTCTGCATGTGAACAGTTGCGGTTCTTAACGCCTGATCAACTGCGCTCATTGACGCAATTCCACTAATCGTGCTCCTTAAGCTAAGAAACTTCCTCTGGCTTGGGGTCGGACGGGGGTTTTGGAACGGCTCGAAGGATGGGGCGCTGTTTGCGTTGTAGACGAAAGGCGCTGGGGTTTACGGAAGTGTAGACGGTCTTGATCTCTTCCTCTGGCTTGGGGTCGGACGGGGGTTTAGGAACGACTTGAAGAATGGTAGGGCTGTTTGCGTTGTTGACGCAAAGGCGCGCAGGACGTGGTTTTGAGGAAAGGGCGGACGGGGGTAAGACCGCAGACCTAGGGACGGTTCTGGTGTCTGGAATAGATGAATTATTGTCGGGTTAATGAAAAGGAGAGAGGATTTTATCCTCTCTCCTTAAAATATTCGTTCGTCTGGAAGTGCTTTGGGATAGGAACCTAATAATTTGACAAAGGTGTTTTCTTTTTTGAATGCCCAAAGGACATCTTGGATGGGCGGGGCAAAGACATAGCCGTCTACGTCGACGAAGAAAACGTATTCTCCGAGTTTTCGTTTGGAGGGTCGAGATTCAATGCGGCTTAGATTTATATGCCGTTTACTAAATTCTCCTAAAATTCGGTAGAGTGAGCCTGGAGTATTTTCTGCGATGACTAGGAGAGAGGTTTTATCTTCCCCATCGGACATTTCCGCTAGTTTATGACCGACGAGAACAAAGCGAGTGGCATTGAGGTTAATATCTTGAATGCGCTCTTTGAGTATATGAAGGTTATAGAGGTGCGCAGCTCGACGTGGTCCGATGGCTGTCCAGTTTTCACGGATTGAAGAAATTTTTTGGGCGGCATCGGCGGTGCTTAAACAAGTAATCTGTTGAGCATTTGGGAGGTGTTTCTCTAGGAAATCCCTGCACTGTCCGAAAGCCTGTTCATGAGAATAAACTCTTTCAATTTGGTCAAGAGACATTGGCTCATGTGCTAAAAGGCATTGGTCAATGGGATGGACAAACTCATGAGTAATATAGATATGTTCAGTCTGGCCCAAAGTATCCATTGTCACGCCTACTTGTCCTTCAGTGGAATTTTCTAAAGGGACAAAGGCCCAATCTATTTCCATGTCGTTGCAGGCGAGAAGTATGCGAGGTATGGTAGAGAACGGTATTAGTTCAGGTGGATCTTCTTTAAATATAGGTTGAGTGGCTAAGAATAAATGGATTGCCTCTTCGGAAAAACTTCCCTTAGGCCCTAAATAGCCCATTTTTTTCATACTTCTGTCTCCTTCGTATCTCGAACACTTGGACTGCAATAAATATTTTTATACTATAATAATACAGATAGGAATTAACGGCAAGTCTAATCAACCTGAACTAATCAACCTAAAGCAAAACATCGAGACATTGATCCAACGGGGTTAAACGATTTACACTTTATAAATTCGTCAATAAAACTTATTACATATCGACTAAGATACTTGCTAAGGGAACTTGGATCAGGTAAAATTATATAAGGAAGGTTGGGGAACCTTCCAAGGGGATAGTGGACAAGGTGGATGAAACAGACAGTGGAACGTACGCTGTCTGTTTCGCTTTTTGTACAAATAGTTTGAGCACAGCCTTGATTTTGGCATACACTATGAACGTTAGCCATATGCTTTATAGTATTATGGATAAATAAAAATCTTGACCCTAATCTGAATAATTGTTAAACTTAAAACAAGGTAAGCTGTTCGAGGTCCTACAACTGAAGAAGGGGGGAGAACAGAGGCCCAGCTTGTTAAACTATTCATAAATACATAGTAAATTTATAAGTGGAGGGAAAATTATGAAGAAGTCTCGGTTTTTAGGATGTTTAGCATTAGTACTTATTTTAACAATGTCCTTAGTTGGATGTGCCAACAAGACAGAAGCTCCTAAAGCAGAAGCACCCGCGAAAAGTGAGTTTAAAGTTGGCTTAGTTACAGATGTGGGTGGACTGAACGATCACAGTTTTAACTTTCTAGCCAACAAAGGGTTAGAACAAGCTGAAAAAGAACTGGGTATTAAAAAGGCTGTTGTCGAGTCTAAACAAATGACGGATTACGAAACAAATCTTAGCCGTTTTGCTCAGGATAAATATAATCTAGTCATTGCGGTGGGTTTTTTAATGCAGGATGCCGTAGTCAAGGTTTCAAAGGATTATCCAGATACTAAATTTATGATTATTGATTCCTCCATCACAGATCGCCCAAATGTTGCTTCTGCAATGTTCAAAACGGAACAATGTGGTTACTTAGTCGGTGTGATGGCTGGTTTACTGGAGAAAACTCCTGGTATTCCAAATGCATTAGGTAAAAACACTGTAGGTCTTGTCGGTGGTATGGCAATTCCTCCAGTAAACGATTATATTGCCGGCTTTATTCAAGGAGCTAGGAGCGTAAACCCTGCTATCACGGTTAACTTAAAATACACCAATAAATTTGATGACCCTGCTCTCGGCAAACAAACGGCCCTTTCTGAAATTGCTGGAGGTGCGGATATTGTCTTTCCTATTGCGGGTGGAACTGGAACGGGCGTCATCGACGCTGCCAAAGAAAAGAATGTCTATGCCATCGGTGTGGATGCAGATCAAAACTATTTAGCACCAGAGAATGTTATTACCAGTGCCCTCAAGGGTATGGATGTGGCTACCTTTAATATTATTAAAAACGCCAAAGAGGGTCAGTTTAAAAGTGGAGACATCCTCTTTGATTTAAGTAATAACGGAGTAGGGTTTGCGACACCAACTAAGGTAGTTCCTAAAGAGGTTGTCGATAAGGTAAATGATGCAGCAAAGCAAATCAAAGATGGTAAAATTACAGTTACTAACAAAATGCCAGCTGGTTTCTAAACGTTTAGCCGGTTTTAGCAAATGACAAGTGGATTGCTTCATAATCCTTATGGGGCAATCCCTTTCTTAATGGAGGGGATTATGCGCACCTGTTTAGAAGTTAGAGAAATCACGAAATCGTTTCCAGGAGTTCTTGCCAATGATCATGTAAATCTTACTGTACGTGAAGGAGAGATACATGCGATTTTAGGGGAGAATGGCGCCGGTAAATCTACGCTTGTAAAAATTATTTATGGACTTTATAAACCAGATTCCGGAAGTATTCGGCTCTATGATCAGGAGCTTAACTTTGCAAGTCCCCGTCAGGCCATCGAAGCAGGAATTGGAATGGTGCACCAACATTTTATGTTAATCCCAGCTTTAACTGTTGCTGAAAATGTTGTCCTCGGTGGAGAACCAGGGAGAATTCATTATCGACGTAAGGAAAATGTAGAGATTGTTCGCCAACTTGCCAAGCAGTATCATATGGAACTTGATCCAGACGCAAAAGTAGGGGATTTAACCGTCGGACTTCAACAGCGAGTTGAGATTTTAAAAGTCTTTTACCGCAAGGCTAAGCTACTTATCTTAGATGAACCTACAGCCATGCTCACTCCACAAGAGGTAGAAGAACTGATTCTAGTCATGGAACGTCTTCGTTCCCAAGGGGTTCCCATTGTTTTCATTAGTCATAAGCTTGACGAAGTGCAGCGTATTTCGGACCACGTCACGGTTATGCGAGCGGGAAAGACGGTCAATACTGTCGAAACAAAGTCCACGACTCCTCAAGAACTAGCTAATTTGATGGTTGGACGGGAAGTGGTGCTTCATGTTTCTAAACTGCCTCAAAAACTTGGAGAACCAGTTTTGGAACTTGTAGACATTGTAGTATCATCAGGTCGTAATGAGAAAGTCAAGAAAGTAAGCTTCGAGGTCCACCGTGGGGAAATATTTGGTCTGGCCGGGATCGATGGGAACGGTCAATTTGAACTTGTGGAAGCGATTACAGGTTTATTGCCCTGTAAAACTGGGCGAATCCGTCTTTTAGGAAAGGACATTACCTCCTCTTCCGTTCAGCATAGAACTAATGCAGGGATTGCCTATATTCCACAAGATCGTCAATTAGATGGATTGGTGATGGATTTTGAACTGACTGAAAACTTTGTCTTGCGGGACTTCTCTAAAGCCCCATTTGCACGCCTTGGCCAAATGCAAGTTAAGCCCATTGAGGAGTATGCAACGCGTTTATCGGAAGATTTTGATGTCAGGCCACGTCGAATTCATGCACTAGCCCAAAATTTGTCCGGTGGGAACCAACAAAAAGTGATTTTGGCCCGCGAGGTTTCACGTAACCCTGAATTATTGATAGCAGCTCAACCAACTAGAGGGTTAGATGTCGGAGCGATTCAATTTATTCATAACAAACTCTTGGAGTTACGATCCGATGGGAAAGCGATACTCCTAGTTTCTTTGGAATTAGATGAGATCCTGGCGTTATCAGACAGGATTGGGGTATTCTATGCCGGTCGTTTGATGGGGATTTTTCCTAGTGGACAGGTTACACGCGAGCAGCTTGGGTTACTTATGACAGGTGTAGATTTAGGGAGTGGGGGTAGACTATGAACAAGATAATGAAAGAATTGGTTACCCCTTTTGTAGCGATCATTATTGCAATCCTGATTGGTGCATGTGTTATGCTCCTTACGGGCCATAACCCACTAGCAGCTTATGGAGCGCTCTTTTCAGGAGCTTTTGGCTCGACGGTAAACTTATCGAACACAATGGCCAATGCTATTCCTTTAATTCTCTCAGGGTTAGGAGTCGCTATTGCTTTCAAAGCTGGTTTGTTTAACATAGGAGCAGAGGGCCAGTACTGGATTGGAAGTATGGCAGCAGTTTGGATTGGCTATTCTGTACAGGGGCTGCCGCCTATTCTACATATTTCTTTAGCCGTTCTAGTGAGTATGCTGGCTGCAGGACTTTGGGCAGGAATAATTCCTGGGCTGGCAAAGGCTTTAGTGGGTGCTCACGAAGTCATTACTACTATGATGATGAGTTACATTGCAATTTTTCTGAGTCACTATATGCTTGAGAACGGCCCAATGATGCAACGGGGCTTTGTACCCCAGTCCCCGGTGATCTTACCATCTGCGATGTTAGGTAAGATTGTGGATCGGACCCAACTTTCTTGGGGGTTAGTGATTGCTTTAGTGGTCTGTGTGATTGTTTATTGGTTACTTTATAAGACAACCTTAGGATACAGATTGAGAGCAGTGGGATTAAATGCCCGGGCAGCTAAGTATGCTGGAATTAATGTTTCATTTAATCTAGTATTAGCCTTATTTATTAGTGGAATGTTAGCCGGTTTAGCGGGTGCAGTCCAAATGCTTGGAGTTCAACATCGACTCTATGACAGTTTCTCTTCAGGATATGGCTTTACGGCTATTGTGGTCGCCATACTAGCCAATAATAATCCGTTTGGAGTTATCTTAGCTTCCATTTTCTTTGCTGCTTTATCGACAGGTGGACAATCTATGCAATTAGTTTCAGGTGTGCCAGCTCATTTAACCGATGTCATTTCTGGAATAATTATCTTCTTAATTGCATCCAAAAATGTCATTAGTATTGTTCAAAAACGTTGGCGCAGACGTCATACTTTAGCGCCGGTTAAGGAGGTACAAACAGGTTGCTAAATTTCTAGACAAATATGTATAAACATGAACATTTCTACTATAAAATTAACTAATAAAGTGTTATTCTATAGTAGAGGTGAAATAACAATGTCTAATAACTTAATTGATATAAGTGATGCTGCTCAGCGATTGGGCGTTACAATTGCAACTCTTCGACGATGGGATGCATCAGGAAAATTAAAGTCAGTAAGAACTTTCGGTAATCATAGGCGATATCGCCTTGATGAAATAGAAACCCTTGTTAATCAAGTAGAGGCAGTAGCACCTGTTCAACTTAACGCCTTTATTTATTGTAGAGTCTCAACCAAGAAACAACAGGAAAGTGGCAATCTTCAACGCCAACAAGAACGACTTATTCAATATTGTAAAGAAAACCACTACAATATTGTCACTATTTATGAAGAAGTTGCCAGTGGACTTAATGATAATCGCAGAGAACTAACTAAAATGTTTCGGAATTTAAATGATGTTGAA
>NZ_JYNH01000196.1 GCF_000960765.1 Desulfosporosinus sp. I2
AAGGGTGTCACGGCTTGCGAAAGAGGAACTGTGGGGGTTAAGGGATGTTCTGGGTGTGCTTCAATTGTAAGTAAGCGGGGGAACTATCATGATTCATGAGATACATTTACAGACCAAGAGACGGGACGAAATGCTCGACATAATGGGACAAGTTAAGGAAATCCTGTCGCGGGAAAAGATTCAAGAGGGGCTTATTGTGTTATTTGAACCCCACTGACGGAGCGGTTGTCAATTTCAATTTGCAGCATTGTACTTGCACGGTGGAATTTTGTCCCGCATACTACGGTGTATACTCAGTTTAAAGTGGATATTGCCAAATGCATCTCACAAAATAATTATTGTTTAGTAAATATAAGAGTTCCCTCCTACGCCTGACAACGCAGGAGGGGTTCAATGCATAAAAAATCTCGTCTTACTAAAACTAATACCTAGCTTTACATTACTTTGAATTAGAAACGGCGTCGATTAAACCGTCTCATCTCAAATCTTTCAAATGGATCGAATTCAAATCGCTCAAATGGATCTCTTATCCCAAATCTCTCGAACCTTTCGAAAGGATCAAAGAAAAAGGGGAAAAAAGGAAATCTCCCAAAACCAAAACGATTGAACATTGGCATATCTTAATTGTCTCCTTTCGTTATAGAAGAATAATTTTAAAAACGTTATTAAAAGATAACACCCAAAGCTATAAGGATTAAGATAGCTATAGCGATGATCCCTACTCCTACGCCTGTTCCCATTCCCATTCCACCATAACCGTACATTATATTTCCTCCTCTCTAATTAGAATTCAGAAGCAAATTTCAAAGAGTATGGGAATTAGAATACGATTCCCAATGCGATAAGCAGAAGAATAATTACGACAACAATTGCGATTCCTTCGAAACTGAATTCGCGACGACGACGATCATCTACATCGAAATCCATTTGCATTTCCTCCTTTGCCAAGAGATAGTACATAATATGCACAAGCTGGGGCATGTGGAACAATATGGTAATACAATAACTCTTTAGGCGGTAAGTGGTTTCTGTGGAAGATGTAGAAAGGGAGAGCCGTAAAAGCTCTCCTTACTTCGTTTATTAACTTAGAAGATAACCGCTAATGAGCTGAGGTTCATTAGCTTTGGCTAATTATCTCTATAGGTGATACTAATACCATCCATAGGGATACGGTGCATAGGAATAGGGATACGAAGGGTAATAGCGAGGTCTCGATATAGCAGTCCCAAAGAGGAGAAGGGAAATGAGAAACATAAGATCAACTCCTTCTACATAAAATATTCCATCGTACATGGTCAAGCTCCGAAAATTTTATTTACCATAAAAGGAGAGCGTTTTAAGCTCTCCCTTTTTCTGTTTATAGAAGAATCTATTTTAGAAAATTACGCCTAAAGCAATAAGAATTAAAATAGCAACTGCAATAATTGCTACACCTGCACGAGGTGCAACTGGGACAATTGGTGGACAACAGCATACAGGTGGTCTTACAGGTCCAATGTGTGGTGGAGCACCAACCGGTGAAATGTTTGGAAAATGACCAGGATATCCGTACATAATATATTCCTCCTTTCCATAAAAATAATGTCTAATTTAAAATACGATTCCCAGAGCAATAAGCAGAAGAATAATTACGACAACGATTGCGATTCCTTGAATTTCGATTCTTTCGCGACGACGATCATCTACATCAATACCACCGAATGCCATTTGCATTTCCTCCTTTGTTAAGAGACAGTACATAATATGCACAAGCTGGGGTATGTGGTACAATATGGAAGTTATTTAGTTAATGATGGGTGATATCTAGTTTTTATCTCATCTCATATTTAAGTTTGAGTTGGGTCTGCAAGTGGTTTTTGTGGAAGATGTGAGAAGCATTAACCTTTTTCTTAAATTAGTTGCACATTATAGTGATCTAAAGATGATTAATAAAAAAATTCCCATTTAAAGGCATCATATGTGTTAAAGAAAAAATTCACAAGGCAAATAGCTCTGGACCGGTAGAATCAAATTCCTTTAAAGCACCCTTGACCAACGAATTCCCGAAACTGCTAATAGGTACGGTCGCTCCTGCACCGGCAAATTTAACAAGCGGATCATAAAGACCCAATCCACCCAAGATTGCCCCTGTTACGACTAAAGCACATGTTGTGTGAGCAGGCGTGAGTTTAAGCCCGTCTAATAACAATTGTCCAATGACACAAATAGCTCCTCCAATCAAAAATGCCCAGAGAAATTTTTCCATTGTGACAGCTCCTTATAATTCAATACTTACCGCATGAGCAACAGATGGAATACTTTCTTTCTGCTGATAAGACATAGGTGATAATAGGGCACCAGTTGCGATGACCAATAATTTTTTAATTTCCCCTTTACGCATCCGATTTAGAAAATGTCCAAACGTTGTCGTTGCAGCACAGGTACAGCCACTTCCTCCTGCCAATACCACAGGCTGATCATTCCTATAGATCAAAATCCCGCAGTCTGTAAAAATCTCTTCGGGGATGTCCAATCCATGTTTCTTCAATAAGTCACCAGCGATTCTATGGACTACTCTTCCTAAGTCACCTGTTGCAATAACGTCATAATAAGAAGGGTCTCTATTTAAGTCCCTAAAATGGCTCTCAATTGTATCAACCGCAGCTGGAGCCATTGCTGCACCCATATTGAAGGGATCGGTAAGGCCCATATCAATGACTCGACCTATAGTAGCTGTTGTTACTTTCGGACCATCTCCGTGATCCGTTACCAATGCGGCACCTGACCCCGTAACTGTCCATTGGGCAGTAGGAGGCTTTTGGGAACCGTATTCCGTTGGATATCGGAGATACGGAAATTCAGTGTTGACTAAGCTACCCATTTAACTGTTTCCTTCTGATTATACGTACCGTTCATCCAACATATGCAAAAACCAAGCACCTAATATGCCCCAAATAATAGAAGTGACCATAAAGGAAGTAGCTGAACCTATATTTATAGCTAATATTTTATGAATTCCAATGATATAACACAATGACATAATTCCAAACCAGCTTCCGAAACCGATAAACAATCCTATCAAAATATAATTTTCACTTTTTTCCTTAAGAATAAGATGACTAAATATGACGATTAAGCTGGTAGAAAAACCGATTTGAGTAATGGAACTTATTATTGCCTCTGTAAAGCTATTAAATTCTCTTCCGAAAATCATTAAAGCTGAATAGTTTATAAAACGACGGTTACTAAAGTGGAGTATATAATAAGAAAATAGATTTAGAGCAAATAGAATAAAAGAAGCAAAAGTTCCAGCAATCAAAATCCTTGCAAACCTATCCTTAAGGTCGATGATTTTCATCTTGAGGCCCTCCAATGTTTATTTATTTGATCAAATTTTATAGTACAAGATTCTCTTGAGTGTAAATACCATAACCTTGATTTGTAATCAAAATTTATTTTACCCGTAATCCCGTTAATAAATTCTTAAAAAAGAAAAAAATTAAGTCTCTATCAACTGTTCACAGGCCCAGCCTAAGGGGACAAAGGTGGAGATCTCACTATACATCCTTGAATGTTAAACGAACATTGCGCCTCAGTGGGTCTCCCCTTAGTCTTAACTTTTTCGGTGTTTGCATTATGATGCATGTTTATTCTCATAAAAATACTTCAATGGGATGGATCAGGTTTTTGGCTTTTCATGAAACGCTTAGATAAAGGGAGTTTTCGTTGGCCTATGAAGGCTAAAGAGGTCAAGCAGGTGTCCGTTAAAGAATTACGTTGGCTGCTAGGTGGTAAGGAAAGGCTTAAAGGAAGAAGATGCAACGGTCGTTGACACCGGAAAAATGATCAAAAAACAGCCGACACAATTGATGATAATCCGGATATTCTACAATATCTTGTACCAATGTTATACCGATAAGGGCAAAACGGTACGGAGGTTGCTTAAACCGCTCAACGACAGCCAAGCGAAGATCGTTCGCTATTTAGAGATACCCGAATCAGCTTTTGTTTGAAATGCTACATAACCATGCACTGTAAAAATCCATATTATTACATTCGAAATTACCCGGGGAGTTTTCATGAATATGAGTCTCCATATACTTAGAATTTCCATAATGCGAAATTGAGGGTTAAATTGCCAGCATAATAGGCCTACATTATGCCAGTTAAGGCACAACACTGTGTAGTATCAGATAGGGTTTGGAGTCGCCTTCCTTGTCTCGATCATAGTTTCCTTGGCGAACTGGGGTTTCAAGGAGATGTGGTTTTAATCCAGTCAATGACATAAAATAGAAATAAAGCAGGAAATTTCTACTTTATTTCTATTTTGAATTTTCATGGCTGTTTATTGCTTATACTGGGGTTCCTGCTGTCCGATATATTGCTCTCTTCCTTTTAACTCATTTAGAGCAGAATCAAATGTTTTAGCAAGTTGTTCAAAGCTCTTTTTAGCCTTCTGGTCCTGAGTTTCCAGGGCAAACGTCTTCATGGTTGCAGCTGCGTTTTGAACCGTTGCTATAGCCTGTTGCATCTGTGTTCCAACAGTCATCTTTTAGATCACCTCCTTTTTAGAGTATCCTTTGTTTAACCCTTCGGTCTGAAAATGAGTGCTCCCATGAAAGCAAAAATGATGGCCGCTGATATACCTGCACTGGTAATCTGAAAGATACCAGTCAGGACCCCAATAGGACCGGTAGAATCAAATTCCTTTAAAGCACCCTTGACCAACGAATTCCCGAAACTGCTAATGGGTACGGTCGCTCCTGCACCGGCAAATTTAACAAGTGGATCATAAAGACCCAATCCTCCTAAGATTGCCCCAGTTACGACTAAAGCACATGTTGTGTGAGCAGGCGTGAGTTTAAGCCCGTCTAATAACAATTGTCCAATGACACAAATAGCTCCTCCAATCAAAAATGCCCAGAGAAATTTTTCCATTGTGACAGCTCCTTATAATTCAATACTTACCGCATGAGCAACAGATGGAATACTTTCTTTCTGCTGATAAGACATAGGTGATAATAGGGCACCAGTTGCGATGACCAATAATTTTTTAATTTCCCCTTTACGCATCCGATTTAGAAAATGTCCAAACGTTGTCGTTGCAGCACAGGCACAGCCACTTCCTCCTGCCAATACCACAGGCTGATCATTCCTATAGATCAAAATCCCGCAGTCTGTAAAAATCTCTTCGGGGATGTCCAATCCATGTTTCTTCAATAAGTCACCAGCGATTCTATGGCCTACTCTTCCTAAGTCACCTGTTGCAATAACGTCATAATAAGAAGGGTCTCTATTTAAGTCCCTAAAATGGCTCTCAATTGTATCAACCGCAGCTGGAGCCATTGCTGCACCCATATTGAAGGGATCGGTAAGGCCCATATCAATGACTCGACCTATAGTAGCTGTTGTTACTTTCGGACCATCTCCGTGATCCGTTACCAATGCGGCACCTGACCCCGTAACTGTCCATTGGGCAGTAGGAGGCTTTTGGGAACCGTATTCCGTTGGATATCGGTATTGTTTTTCTGAAGCAGCATTATGACTAGATGAACAAACGAGAACGTTTTTTGCGAATTTACTATCGACAAGTAGGGAAGCCAAAGCCAAACCTTCCATTGAAGTAGAACATGCACCATATAGACCAAGGAAGGGAACGCCCAGTGTACGAGCAGCAAAACTGCTGGGAACAGTTTGGTTCATTAGATCTCCGGCTAACAAGAACTGAACATCTTCTTTTTTCATATTAGCCTTTTTGATCGCTGTCTCACAGGCTTGTTCCTGAAGTTTCTTTTCCGCTTTTTCAAAGCTATCTTGTCCCAGCCAGAAATCTTCATGGAGGAGATCAAAATCGCCAGCCAAAGGACCTTGTGCTTCGTACGGACCTCCCACCGCTGCTGATGCAATAATGGTGGGCTTTGAATCAAAGACCCAAGTTTGATGACCTTGCAGCATTTACATCACACCCAATGCTCTAAAAATAATAATGACTATTGAGACAACAAACGCTGAGAAAACACCATAAACAATCACTGGACCTGATAGTTTAAACATATTACCGCCAACTCCAAGCACATAACCTTCGCTTCGGTGGTCGATAGCAGCGGATGCCATGGTATTAGCAAAACCAGTCACTGGAATTATGGTGCCTGCGCCGGCCCATTGGGCGATATGGTCAAAAACACCGAAACCAGTTAGTAATACAGTTAGTATTACTAAAACAGCTACAGTAGGGTTTCCTGCACTTTCTTGGGAAAAATGAAAGTATGTAACAAAGAACATCTGTATACCCTGACCGATGTCGCAAATGAGACCTCCTACAAAAAAAGCCTTAATACAATTTAATACAATAGGTCTTTTTGGTTCCCTTGCCTGGGCAAATTCCTGGTATTCCAGCTGAGTAGGGGTAAGCTTTTTTTTCTTTTTGTCGGACATGTAACACCTCTTAATTCATTAATTCAACAAGTAAGGACGTAATTTATCCAGGAGATTCTCGAGCTTCTGAGAGTTTCTCATATACATGCCCTTTGCACTTTCATTGTTAGTTTGTAGAGAAAACGTTGAAAGGTCTGCTTGAATTTTTTCAAGGTTAGCATAAAGTAACTCCTTAACTTTTGGTTGTGGAATTTCAACGGCATCATCAAAGAGGTCAAGGAATAAGTCACCGGATGAGTCGACCTGACCGAGAAACACATTTTCAAGGGCAACTCCCATTTTATCAAGTTCGACTTTAAGCCATTCCTGGTTAAGACCTAAAGAGAAAAGAGGCTCATTGAGGATGTTCCCATCCATGATTACGGTTTG
>NZ_JYNH01000197.1 GCF_000960765.1 Desulfosporosinus sp. I2
CCAATTGTGGAGTAACAATTATTAGTCATAAAAAGCATGTAATAACCCATAATTGACAAAAATTATATATAAAAATTGCTTTTGTTTGATTGATACAATTGTTATTTATAATTTCGCTTGAAATCCATACAATTATTATGCATAATAGTTGTATGGAGGTGAATTTCGTGGCAAAACACAGAAGAAAATGGAATGAAGTAGTATTCCAACGCTATTTGCAAGAAAAACGTGGGCAAGGAGTTGGTGAACGCTATACCCCTTGGATTCTCGTTCAGGATTTTCCCTCCAACGGAATGGTGTCCCGTATTCAAGGCGCAAAAACAGGAAGGACGCATCACCTTTTATCCAATCACGAAATGAACCTGTTTTTTCTATTGGATTGGTCAGATGAAGTTTTGGATATTCGTGAACAGTACCCGTTGCTGGATTTGCAGCAAGTAATTGAGATAGCAGAAATGGCGCAGATCAGGTATCCCTATGATCCGGTAAGTGGATTCCCGTATGTGATGACCAGCGATTTTTATATTGAAACCACAAGAGGCCCTATGGTTATCGCAGTGAAAACAACTGCGGATTTAGATAATCCAAGAGTGCGGGAAAAACTTGAAATTGAAAGGCGCTACTGGAGCAAAAAGAATGTCAGGTGGAGAATCATAACCGAACGGGAAATCAATCAGACCAAGGCCAGAAATATTGAATGGCTGGCACAGGCAAAGGATTTAGGACTGTTTGGACTTAGTAGTGAATTACAGAAAGCGTGCATGGCCTTTTTCATGAGGAACTACTCTTTTCATTCAGATTCGCTTTGGGAGTTACTTTTGGATATAGAGATGCGGTTTGAGCTTTCAGACGGCATGGGACTGAACATTTACAAGCATCTCGTCTACTGGAAAAGAATTGAGTTTGATGCTGCAAAACCAATAGATTTCTCCGTATTCAGGAGTAATCTCAGCAGTCTTACGGCGTGAGGGAACAGTGATGGAGATTTGTGTCAACAAAATGATAACTGATGTGGAAACTGGAGTACAATATCTTGTGTTATGGGTTGCCTCCGGAAACGAATATGGTTATTGGTATGACTTAAACAGCCGTTCCCGTAAACCAATCCGGTTTGGAATGAGAGCTGTCGTTGAGGGTGAGAACCACAATCTATATGAAGTGTCCCCCTTCTCGACGCCGACTCTGGGGACTGCGGATGATGCCTTTACCGAAAAGGAACGCATCCATAGAGATCGTGTGTGGAACATGATACAGAGTGCGGTAGAAAATGAACCTGACATCTATGATGGCAGAAAACGTTCTTCTATCTTAAAAAAAGTTGCAGAAGAAAACGACATTAAACCAAACAATCTCTATGCGCTTCTTGACCGGTATTGGAGATCCGGCAAGACAAAAAATGCCTTCATACCTGATTTTGCTAAACGGGGTGGTAAAGGAAAATCCCGCAAAACAGGAGAAAAGAAAATTGGGCGACCCTCATTGAATACCGGAACCATGGGGAAAGTGATTACTGACAGCGACCGGAAGAATTTCGCCGCAGCAATTAAAAAGTATTATCTAAATCAGAAAAAGATTAGTTTGAAAGCCACCTACGAAAGACTATTGCAAGATTTTTATACCGTACAATCGGAGGAAAACCCGGAAAAATTGAAGCTCTTCGCTCCGCAGGAAGTGCCTTCTTTCCGGCAATTTCAGTATTGGTACAGCAAAAGCCGGGATGTTGTCAACGAACAAAAGAAACGCAGCGGTGAACGAGCGTTTGAACTCAACAGCAGGCGTGTGCTGGGGAAATCGGACTTTGGCCTTATGGGGCCGGGTGCGCAATTCCAGATTGACGCAACCGTGGGAGATGTATATTTGGTATCGCAGTTTGACCGTTCCAATCTGATTGGACGCCCGGTCATCTACTTTGTGATTGATGCCTTCAGCCGAATGGTAACAGGCATGAGCGTAGGACTTGAAGGTCCGAGTTGGGCTGGCGCCATGATGGCGATTGCGAACATGGCGGCAGACAAAGTGACCTATTGCAAACAGTACGGCATTGAAATTAAAGAATCGGAATGGCCCTGTCACCATATCCCGTCTGCCCTTCTTGGCGACAGAGGGGAAATGGAAAGCAAAAACGCAGACAATCTGGTCAATATGCTTGGGATACGGATTGTGAACGCTCCGCCGTACCGTGCCGATTTGAAGGGCATTATTGAACAGCATTTTCACACAATCAATACGAACAGTGTGGCCCTTCTTCCGGGAAGCGTTAAGCCGGACATGAGCAAGCGCGGCGGTCATGATTACCGGCTGGACGCGGCACTTGATATCCGGCAGTTTACGCAAATTATTATTAAATGTGTGCTGTATTACAACAACCATCACTATATGGAGTATTTTGAGAAAAGCGAAGCGATGATGCAGGATCAGGTAAAAGCCATTCCCATTCAGTTATGGCATTGGGGAATCCGGCATTGTTCGGGCGCATTGCGCTCTTATCCCGAAGAACTGGTGCGGCTGGCCGTAATGCCTACGGCAAAAGCGACCGTTACAGGAAAAGGGATTCGCTTCAAAGGCGTATTTTACAGCTCTGACAGGGCAATCCGGGAGTCATGGTTTGAAAAAGCCCGTTCGGGAAAATCGTGGCAGGTTGCCATTTCCTATGACCCGCGGGACATGACCAATATCTATATCTGGAATCAGGACGACAAGTCTTATGATGTATGCTCCTTGCTGGACTGGAACGGCAAGAATGCCGGAAAATGCCTAGATGAAATTGTTTATGAGCAGCGTAAGGAAAAGCTTTTGAGCCAGCAGCTTAAAGTTAGTGAAACCGAAGCGAAGGTCAACCTGAATGCAGAGATTGATTCGATTGTATCACAGGCAAAGAATATGGGAAAAGGACTTCCCTCAAAAAGCAAGAAGGAGCGCATATCGCAGATTAAAGAAAACCGCAGGCAGGAACGGGAATCCATGCGTATGACAGAAAGTTCTGTCATGATGGATACCGGGAATCCGGCAGAAGATCCGCAAGCCCATCACCAGGCGGCTGCAGAGGAAGAAATGTCTCCGACTTTGCGCATGATTAAGCGAAAGTTGGAGGAACGTTTGAGAGATGAATGAACATGAAGCAGTTTACAGAGAACAAATTGTTTCGGACTACCAAGGGAACCCTTTGATTGAAGCCTTACCGCCGATTCTGAGCAGTGATGAACTGGTGGACGCCCTTTCGTACAATGAGGGGCAGCATGACGGAGAGCGCGAACTGGATTCACAATACCGACTGCATTGTGTTCAAAGATTATTCCGCTATTTCCAGCCGCTGGAACAGCATGTGGACATTGAAGGGCGGTTTTCCCGGTGTATCCGTCAAAGCTATCTGCACCGCAATCCGCTGGCGGCAAATTATGCGGCTGCATTGGCACAAGGCCACAAAGCAATCCGGTCAGGCCGATTTGAACACTTAGGAGCCTTTCGTCCTACCGCTGCCGGTTTTACGATTATTGGTCTTTCCGGTGTCGGAAAAACCTCTGCTGTTTCAAATATCCTTGCGATGTACCCGCAGGTTATCTCCCATTCGCAGTACCGGGAAACCCCTCTTATGCTAAAACAAGTGGTTTGGCTCAAACTGGACTGCCCCCATGATGGTTCAGTTAAAGGCTTGTGTATGGAATTTTTTGAGGCCCTTGACCGGGCTTTGGGAACCGACTACTTTGAAGTCAACAGCAAACGCGGCAGCATTATTGATGTATTAATGATTCGTATGGCACAGGCGGCACGGCTCCATTGTCTTGGTGTTCTGGTAATTGATGAAATCCAGCACCTTAGTATGGCAAAGGGCGGCGGACAGGAAAAGATGCTGAACTTCTTTGTGACATTGGTCAACACTATTGGCGTTCCGGTTGTGTTGATCGGTACAAGCAGAGCCATGGCGGTATTGCAGAGCGAGTTTCGCCAGGCCCGGCGTGGCAGCGGTCAGGGTGACCTTATATGGGACCGCATGAAAAATGATGCGTCGTGGGATATTTTTGTTTCCTCCATGTGGTGCAACCAATGGACCCGCAGTATTGTTCCGCTGACCGACGACTTCAAAAACGCACTATACCAAGAAAGTCAGGGCATTATTGATATTGCCGTAAAGCTCTACGCTATGATCCAGATTCGGGCGATTGCACTCGGAAAAGAAACCTTCGCGCCGCCTGATTTTCGTATTGTCGCCGCCGAACGTCTTGGCCTTGTCAAGCCCATGCTGGACGCCCTGCGCTCCGGCGACAAAAAAAAGATTGATATGTACGGTGATATAGCGCCGATCAGTATGGAGGATTACTATTCGGCTTATTCTACTGTGCTTAAACACAATCAAGAGATTCCGAAAAAAAGAAATGAAACATCCCTTTCAGAAAAGGCAGTATTAAAGTTGCTGGAGTTGGGCGTAGAGCCACCGAAAGCGAAGTATCTTGCCGGAAAGGTATTGGCGGAACACATGGAATTGCGGGATGTAGCCGATGTGGTGCGCCTTGCCTACCGGATTTTCCTGTCAGCTCCTGACACCAATACCGGAGACGGACATGTACAAGGGGATTTAAGAGATTCTTCCGGATATGCCGAGATACAGGCAAAGGGTGTCATTGAGACCGAAGAATGGTAGGCGGATTTTTCCCTACCCCTTACCCGGACGAATGCTATTACAGCATTTTATGCAGATATTTTGTCCGCAGCGGCAGTGCAGGCTACAAACCCACCGTTAAAAAACTTTTCGGGAATATGCAATGTCTTTCGACTGCGATATTCTTCCCGATGCGGTTAGACTGTGTTGAGCGGTGGATACCCAAAGGAACAGCAATTACCAGAAAAACAATCGCCATGAACCACACCATGTATCCGTACCTGTCGATGATCTGTTCTGAAAAATTCCGCAAAGATATGGCACAGGTTCTAAATGGCAGAAACTCTCAAAAGAATTTTGAGCGCACGGGAACACGACGGAGCTATAGACTTTGGCCGGAGTATTTAAGATATTGCCCACGTTGTGTTTGTGAGGACAAAAACTTATATGGAGAACCGTATTGGCACAGAGCACACCAGCTTCCCGGCATGGTATATTGCATAAAACATCGTGTCAGGCTCATGGATTCCGATGTGCTTGCACGCGCTACCAATATGACCTTCTATGCGGCCTCAGATCAAAGGCTTTCCGAACACGATGACAATAGTATTCGTGATGGTTACGACCAATACAAAGAACTGTTTTTGCGAATTGGGCAAGAAAGCGAATGGCTGCTCCATCATGGCATGGACATTGACTGGCAGTTTAATTTTCGTGAGAAGTACATGCGTTTACTTCGTGAAAAAGATGCTGCTACGGTGCAGGGGGTGCCTGACTATGACCTGATTTCGTACCATTTCAACAGGTATTGGGGAGAAGAATTTCTTGAAATTCTGTACACCGCTCTGAATGAAGCAGGGGATTGTGTACAAGAGCTTCGGGAAGCACGGCTGAGGACTTTTCGTCCTATTCACCATATTCTGATGATGTGTTTTTTGAAAGGTTCCGTAAAAGAATTTGTAGAGTGCAAAGTATCTGAAAATCCATTTGGCGACGGACCATGGCCATGTCAGAATCCTATCTGTATGCATTATGGTACGAATACATGCCAAAACTCTGATCTCCGATACGTAAATGGTGTTGCGATAGGTTTCTTTCATTGTGAACAATGCGGGATGATATACAAACAAATACGTCGCAAAGGAAAAACCGGACAGCTTTTGATTGTGGAGTACGGGCATATCTGGAAGACCGAATTGCTGCGGCTTCTTGGCACCGAAAAAATGACTGTAAAAGAAGCTGCAAAAATTTTAAAATGCTCACCCAGCGCTATACGATGGCAGAAGAAAAAGATAGGACTCACAAAAAAACGAACGTATGTGAGAAGACCGCCCCCGTACAGTCCTGATGTCGGTCCTGAAAATTATTACAAAGAACAGGTACTAAAGTTCTGCAAGGAGTATGGTGAAGTGATGCCGACGGTATTGCGCCGACATGCACCCGGAGCATATTCTTATTTATGTAAACACGATTATGTATGGCTGCGGGAACACATGGTGTATAAAAAAGACTTAGCTGAATATCGTAAGCAAGATTACGAAATACTCAAAAAAGTGCAATCTGCCTATGAACAAATACGGAAAGGGGGCGATACTGATAAACGCATTACAAGAGGATATATTGCGAAAATTGCAGGACTTGGCAAAAACACATTAGTTGCTGGTGCTCTGAAAAAGCCCCGGACCAAGATTTTTATTGACAGTGTTATTGAAAGCAAGGAAGACTGGCTTCGCAGGAGAATTACTATGATTTGGGAGAAACAAAATGGCGTGCCCATATCTCTTGCAGACATAAAACGTGAAATGTCACTGCATCCAAACACCTTTGTTGAGTACAAAGATTTTTTGAAGGAGTTGATGGATGAACTAAATGACAAAACTGAATAGCTCTTATGGCAACACTTTAGCCGTCCAATTTTGGGCGGCTTTTTGCTATCCAAGCATAATTAATATGCGTAACAATTGTATTTTTAGCGAAAGGAGTATGTGTAACAATTGTGTCAACACA
>NZ_JYNH01000198.1 GCF_000960765.1 Desulfosporosinus sp. I2
CGTTATGGTCGTTAAGTGCCGAAAAACTCAGGAGATAAGATTTTAAGCACAAAAACATAGGGTAAACCCCAGGGCTAACCAAAAGAAAAAGAGGTGATGTCTTTGTCACAAACTAATGTGCCGGAACTCAACCCATGGCTAGAACATCTTCGCCATGCCAACAAAAGTGAAAACACCCTCCGAGCCTATAGACAGAGAGTACTGCGTTTTGCTGAGTGGTTTGAATCGACGAATGGAGAAACACTTACTCATGAGTGTGTCACTCCTACAGACCTGCGTGAATATAAATCCTACTTATTAATTAACCTAAAGCGCACTCCATCGACAGTCAATCTTTCCTTCGTTGCGATTGCAAACTGGCTGGACTTTAACGGTCAGAATGTACCAATGCCATCAAATGTGGAAGAGGTGCGCTCTGCACCTCAAGGACTGGATCGTCTAGGTCAACGATCACTTACTCGTGCTGTAGAGCGCGAAAGCATACCACGGGATATTGCTCTGATTACACTTATGCTAAACACTGGCCTTCGTATTAGCGAAGTGGCCGCTTTGGATATTGATGATCTCATTATTGGCGATCGCTCCGGCGGTCTTAAGGTACGGCTGGGGAAAGGGGGTAAATTTCGTAATGTGCCTCTTAATAGCGATACTCGAAAGGCCCTGCGCGATTATTTAAATGGTCGCACAAAAGGGCCAGTGTTTTTGAGTCAGCGGGGGAGGGGAACTCGTCGCTTAACTGCTAGTGGAATCCGGCAGGTTATAGACCAGTACGCTTACCTAGCGAAACTGCCTGAACTTCACCCCCATGTCCTCCGGCATACGTTTGCTCGGAATCTACTAAAAACTGGCGAAGGACTGGAGATGGTCGCGGAAATCCTGGGGCATAAGAGTTTGAATACGACACGGATCTACACTCTGCCGTCTGAGCAGGATAAAGCGAACGCGGTGGAGAAGCTGTCGCTAAGATAGTAATTAACACTGAATCGGGAGCAGTCTTCCAGAGCTATATATCGTACAAGCCCTTAGCTATTACGCCATAGCGGATATAAGCCTACTCAACGGCAAGCCAGCAAAAGAAGAATTGTAAGAAACAGTGAATCACTTGTGTTTTTGGGTAATTTATCTGAAATACAGGTGTTGAATATAATATGTTTCCGTGGACGATGCACGTGGAGTGCTTAATAGTGCTATATGTGCTTTGAGCAAAAGCCGGGATTAGCTGGTCTGAGAAACTGATTGTCTTTTGAGAGTGACATAGTGTGAGGGGGAATATATTGAGCATATCATTTTAGGTCTGGCGTTTTTGTTTCTTATTGGATTATTTTCGATTTCGTGGGAGGAAATAGAGGGAATATGTAGAAATGTTAGAGTGGAATAATATGGGGACTTCAAGTATCCCCAAGGGTAATACGGACCTCGGAAATTTATTCTAGCTTTAACACTGCGGTATCATAGTATGGGGATACCCATTAGTTTCGCTATGTGTTGTAGAGGAGATTAAAAGTGATTAAGAAAATTTCTATTATACAATATCGTAAAATTAAAAATTTAGATTTTGAGTTTTCGAGCGGAATAAATGTTATCTCTGGCACTAACGGAACTTGCAAAACTTCACTGTTACATATTATTAGTAACTCATTTCAAGCAGTAAATAAAAATTGTTCTTGGATTAATGATAATACATGTACGGAAATTATAAAAAAGGTAAATAATATTATAAATCCTAAGGTAGAAAGCTTAACGCGTGGTGATAAACAATACAATGATCCCGCAATTGATCAAAAGGGGTCATTATTTACTATAGATTATTATGATAAAACACCTTTAGGTTTTAGAAAACATAATTCAAAGATCAGTAATCGATATGCAGTCAAGCCTTATTATCAAAAAGGAACAAATGATTCGTTACCTTATTGCCCTGTGGTCTATTTAGGATTGTCACGATTACTCCCTTTTGGTGAGTTCCAAAATGATGACGCGATTGAAGGAATCAAAAAGTCGTTACCTTTAATCTATCAAAAAGAAATTGCAGAGATATACAAACAATTTACTGGGCTATCTATCTCATCAACAGTACAGCGAAAAAATGGGAGATATAAAGATCAGGACTGACTTTTCAAGTGACATAGATGGGATAGATTCTAACACTATTTCTGCAGGGGAAGATAATTTATTTATACTCATTTCAGCTATTGTATCTCTCAAATATTACTATAACTGTATTAAAAGTGATAATACTGTAGAGAGTGTTTTGTTAATTGATGAAATTGATGCTACGCTGCATCCCTCTCTCCAATTCAGCCTACTAAAGTTGTTTTACAAATATTCTGTGGATTATAAAATACAAATTATATGCACTACTCATAGTTTATCCCTGTTAGAATACGCATTAGGTAAGAAATACAATGTCATATATTTAATTGATAATATTACGACGGTTTTAAAAATGGAAACTCCCGATATATATAAAATAAAGATGTTCTTGCATTCTATTACACGGGATGAAATTTACATAAACAAAGTTATTCCGGTTTTTACAGAAGATGAAGAAGCAAGGATATTTCTGAATATTCTCTTAGATTATTATGCTGAGAAATATGCTAGCACGTTTTCGAAAGTTAGGCATTTTTTTCATTTTGTAAATGCAAATATTGGCGCATCTAACCTTTTAAGTATATTTGATGACATATACTTACTGAAATCCACAATGCAATCAATTTGCATATTGGATGGAGATCAAAAAAATAAACAGGACTATTCTAAATATGTGATAGCCTTGCCTGGTGGGGATTCTCCGGAAAAGTTAATAATGGATTATTCGATACAGTTATTTGATAATGATGATTGCTTCTGGACAGACGAAACAATCTTAAGCCTTAACTACGGAAAAGTGTATTATAGAAGTAATATTCGTCCTGAAATAGATGGTATCCAAGAAAAGCTTAACGAGCTCATAAAAGATAATAAATCTACTCATGGGATTAAAAGAGAAATGAGTAAGAAAGTGTTCACTAATAAAAGACGCTTTTTTGAACTATTATTTAAGCATTGGGTCAACAACGCAGAACATGAGGAACAAATTACTAAATTCTATAAGGACTTACATGTTATGTTTAAAAAGGTGGCTGAATTTCATGGAATTAACTCAAAGGAGTGGAACATATAAATATAGGTTCACGTATATTTATTATAATACTATGCTGTTGTTAAGGAGCTGACTCTATGCCAACTACTTTATCGCCATTAAGATATCCCGGTGGTAAGACAAAAATTTACCAGTATGTAAAAAATATTTTGGAATATAACAATTTATTGGGACAAACTTACATTGAGCCTTTTGCAGGGGGTGCTGGGTTGGCAATAAAGCTACTACTTAATGGTGATGTTAAAAGAATTGTCATTAATGACTATGATCCTGCAATATATGCCTTTTGGTATAGCGTCTTAAATAATACAGAAGAACTTTGCAATCTAATTCAGCAGACTAATATTACACCATTGGAATGGAAGCGGCAAAGAGAAATATATCGAAAGCAAGATGTGTCAAATTCTTTGGAGTTAGGGTTTTCTACATTTTTTTTGAACAGAACTAATGTATCTGGTGTAATTAAAGGCGGAATGATTGGGGGATTTGAACAAGGCGGCACTAATAATATTAGTGCTCGTTTTAACAAATCGAATTTAATACAAAAGATTCAAAATATTTCCGAATACCGAAATAAGATCGTCTTGTTCAATTTGGATGCAAAAGAGTTATTGCAGCCAAAATACTTAAGGCGGTTTTATAAAGCTTTAATAAATTTTGATCCTCCGTATGTAAGGAAAGGATCGCAGCTATATCAGAACTCTTTTAAAGAAGAAGATCATAGAACATTATCAGAAATTATATTGAAATGTAGTCGAAAATGGATTGTAACATATGATATATGTACACTCATAGCTGATCTTTATAGTAACTATCGTTTTAGCTATCTTGATGTCACATATACTGTTCAAAAGAGTAAGAAGGCGAAAGAGTATATCTTTTTTAGTAACAATTTAAATTTGCCTGAATATATCTTAAAAGATTTCTGCCAATCTAGAGACTTTTACGATTTAAACACAATATAAAGTTATGGAGGATTAGTATTTACATTTGGACAGACATCATCGGAAATTCCTCGTCATCTACAGTACCGCCATGCTGAAGCGCACCCAGCGCACCCACTATTAATAACAAAAATCTGAACACTGAACCATTCCCGGCCTCTTATGTAAAGAATCGACTGCCCGATCTATCACACTTTTGGGGTATGTCCAAAAGTGTGCTGGAAAAGCAGGATAATATATGGACATAAACGGTCAGGTCGCCTTTTTGGACAGGTTGGCCTTTTTGTGTATTATTGGAATATTTCCACGATCTTAAGATGAAATAGGCGGATTAGCAAAGTAACCCGCCCCTTCCCGAACCGTACGAGCGACTTTCACCGCATACGGCTCTCCATATTCCAAATGAGTTATCGTCGTTTCAATTGATTTAACTGAAATCTGTTTGCTTCGACATTGGCAAAGCAGTGTCCGCATAAAGGAATTTGTCTCCGGTTGATGTCCAGCATGACAGTGACAATCGGAGAGTAAGGCTTAACGAGTAACTTCTTTGTTTTCCTGTGGTACATGCTGACACGAAAATGCGGATTGACGCAGATGTAGCAGAGACGGGCCAGAGGGTCCATCAAGTTGTACTTGGGCGAGGGCTCAGATATTGCTGCCGACTTGATTTTAGCAAAGAAGTCCTTTTGTCTCGCAAAAGATTTGTAGAGTGCCAATGAAACTGAACAGGCTTTATTCTTGGCATTTCTGTACCTAACCGATAGAGATCTTCCAAAGCGGACAAATACTTTCTTAAGGCTGATGTCGAATTTGCGTGCCAGGGTTTTAGCGATAGAATACATTACAACGTATTGGATGCGCCAGCCCTTAAAGAAATTGGAGCAGCCGCGTTGTTGAGTCAGAAGTCCGCGGAGTACCTGGTTGCCGTATTTGATGATTTCTTCCGGAGGTTCCCTAAGGAGGCGAGAGATACCGATGGGATAATAGTTACCCCTACACATACCGTTCTCACGTAGCTTTTCCAGGATACCCTCCGTATTCATATAGATGCGGAGGGTTGAGTCAAAAGGGTTGCTGTGAAATTTGCAGTGAATGCCTGTGCCCTTGCGGATAATATATCCGAGAAAAGTCACCTCATCTTCTGCAGCATGCGTGATTTTGGTCTTTTCTTCGCTCAGCCTCAGGCAGAGCTCGCTGTTCAAGAACTCCTTGATTCTCCGTTTCAAATCGACTGCATAGGCCTTGGGAGCAATCACGCCAAGCAGAAAATCATCGGCGTAACGCACATATCTTACTCTGCGAAAATTGGGATCATATCTGTCAGAGGCCGGGAGGTTTTCCATTGCAACCTTCAATCGCCTAATAGAGTTGGTGTCGTTACCGTTATTGACCGCCTTTCTGTATAGGTATCTCGCCTTGGCGTATTCAGAATTTTGTCTACGGTAGGCGCCCGTGGTGTCTGTCTTGATAATGTTTTCTATAAACCTGTCCAACTTATCAAGATAGATGTTGCAGAGGATGGGGCTACAACAGGAGCCCTGTGCGTTTCCGGTTTTGGTTCTCTGAAGAGTGTGCTGCAAGTCGAAATAGCCGGCCTTGAGAATCTTATTAATAAGTCGGATGAGGCGCTCATCGTCGATACGTTCGCGGAGTATCGTTTCCAGGATGCGGTGGTCAATTTCATCAAAGCAGGCGGAGATGTCACCTTCGACAAACCAAATCGTACCTTTCCACGTCTCTATTTCAGCTATAGCCCCTTGAGTAGAGCGTTTAGGGCGGAAGCCGTAAGAGAGGTCAGAAAAGGTAGGCTCGTAGATGCACTCCAGGATAAGGCGAATTGCCTCCTGAACAAGCTTGTCCTTTCCATTTGGAAAGCTGAGTTTGCGCATCTTACCATTCTTCTTGGATATCATCGTTGTTCTGTTTGGCTGAGGTTGGTAGGATTCGTCGCGCATGGAAGAGATAAGTTCTGTAATCCATTCCTCACAGAAGCCATGCAGGGAGGTGCCATCAGCGCCGGATGTCTCCGCGCCGTCGTTGGACTTTACGGAGTTGTAGGCAATGATGTACAAATCTCTGCTATAGAACAAACGATAGAGGTCCCTGTTGACATAGCTTTGGTTGGCACTGTTACGACGGCGATAACCTTCCAGTCTTTCCACAAGTTTTGAATGCTCCATTCAAAGCAACTCCTTTCAAAATAGGAACTTGGAATACTGCCCCCCTTCACCCGTGTGCCTTCCATTACAGAAGGCCATTAGGCTACTGTTAGGG
>NZ_JYNH01000199.1 GCF_000960765.1 Desulfosporosinus sp. I2
AATTCTTCCTAATTTATAGGTTTTGTAATCCGGAAAGAGCTCCTTAGCCAAGGACAAAGTATCTAAATAGGTGTAAGCAAAGTCATAGCCTAAGACCTTAGCATTATGCTTTAAGAAACCCAGATCAAATTCAGCATTATGAGCCACCAACACGCTTCCCTCGATAAAATCCAGCAGTTTGGGAAAGACCTTTTCTATGGTTTCTGCATCGTTTACCATATCATCGGTTATGTTGGTAACCTCTATTACCCTAGCTGGAATCGGCTTTTCTGGATTAACAAAGCAGCTGAACTGGTCGATGACCTTTCCATCTTTGAGTTTCATAATTCCTATTTCTGTGATTTTTTCGGTTACAGCTGAGAAGCCGGTGGTTTCCAAGTCCAACACGCAATAGGTAGTATCAATGCTCTGGCCCTTGCCGTTAGTTACCGATGACTTTTTATCCGGTGCCAAATAGGCTTCCACTCCATAGATAACCTTCATGTTCGGATTATCTCGTCCTAAGAGCTTATGGGCCTCGGGAAAAGACTGCACCACGCCATGATCCGTAATGGCAATAGATTTCATCCCCCAGCTCATAGCTCTTTTAATCAGATCAGTAGCACTGGTCATGGCATCCATCTGACTCATCTGGGTATGCATGTGCAGCTCGACCCGCTTCTCCTCTGCCCTATCCTGCCGCTGAGCCTTCTTCCTGCCTGCTGTTTCTACGATCGTATTGGCAATAAGCTCAATTTCCCCGGAAAACTGGCTAAAGCCGGCATTTCCGGCCAGCTTGACCCCCTTAGCCTTTTTAAGCCTGGATAATATTTCACCATCTTCACCGGGCTTGATGAACGCCTTACAGGTCATGGAACTTGAGCCGTCATATAAATCAAAGGAAATTAAGGTTTTTCCGCTTCTTAATTCCTTGGCTTCGATATTGGATAGTTCGCCCTGGATAGCTATCCTGCCCTCATCCGGTGTAATGTCCGTAATTTTAATGACCGTGTCCTTAATATTCGCGTTTCTGCCTAAGATCAAGGAAGGATCGCCTTTTTTTCCGTCCTTCTCTCCGTTATTTTCCGGCTTTATCGGCCCAGCTTCCTTAGGGAATTCAGAGGCATAATGGCTTGGTGTTGCAGCCGCTTCCTTTTGAAGAAGCAGAATCTCCGTTTCTTGTGTAGCTTCTTGCAGCCTTTTTAATTCTTCACTGCTTACATTATCGACAAAATTGATTTGATAGGTGGCGTCGTAGAGGTTTTTGATGGTCTCTTGGATTTTTTTATCGTAACCCCTCGCTTTTAATAAGTAGGAAACTGCCGTTTTAAACGTAAATTTGATCGAATGATTTTGTGCTATTTCATAGTCACAATTTTTGAGCGCTCCATTTAAGACCGGATGTTTATCGGCCAACCATGACAAAATATTTTTGAGTTCCTCTTCTAAGGGCTTTCTATGAGTTCCCTCAGTGTAAACGACCGTGATGATTGAATCGTCTAAGGCTAATCGTTCCCTTATAAACTGATTTAGGGATTCAATTTCACTTAGTTCAATATATTTATCAGAGCTGATTTTCATCTCCAGAGTTTTTGTACTTTTAGTTAAGACCACTGCTTGTACAATAGCAGTATTGAGGTTATCCTCTGCTTCATAATCACTAAAAATTTCACTTATTCTTTTCATGTACTTCGTCAGTCTCTCCTAAAAATTTTTTCCGGTTTAGACACGAAGACACTGTCTTCGCACGTGCTAGGCTTTCCTGAAAGACACCGTCTTCGCACGTGTTAGCATACCTGAAAAGGGTCGTTCGGGTCAGGCAGCTTCCCGCACATCCGTTCACTCAGCATTCCGAGGCTCGCCCACGCGCTTTCGCGGGAGCTTCGCCAAACCTCCGGGTAAAACCTGAAGTGAACCGCTGGCCATGACGATAAGCGGACGAGCTTATCGCCACACTGCAGCTCATTACGCATACTCCTGCAGTGTGGATTGGCCGAGTGTCCCCGAAGCCCACGAAAACACTGTTTTCGCACGGATTACCCTTCTTGCAGACACTGTCTTCGCACGAATTATTCTTCTTGCAGGACGGCGAGAGGGGACCCGTGGCTCCGCTTCCCCGCAAAAGCTTTGTGGGCTTTACCGCCTCTCCATGAATTCGTTCACTCCTGTGCGAGAAGCTTCCTTTGGGGTCTGCGGATTTTTTGGATATTTTTTGGCTATTTTTTGGCTATTTTTGGATATTTTCTGGATATTAAAAAATAGACACGACTTGCTGTTAAATCGTGTCTTAGCTTAGCTAATCTTATCTTACCATCAATGACCGTCCTCTGAAAAGGTAAATTTGACAGAAGACGTTCCTTTTCTACAACTGGGACAGACTTGCAACTATGCGGCGGAATTCGGCTCGGCAGAAAATTCCCGTGCTCTAATATCCGGCAGGGTAACAGCAAGCACAATTCCCAGGATTGGCAGCAAACTGATAATGTTTATGGTCAAGGGTAGACCAAAGTGATCAGCGATTACTCCAAGTATGGTTACCCCAATTGAACCCATGCCGACTCCAAAACCGAGCAACATCCCTGAAGCAAGTCCAATATTATGAGGCAGTAGCCTTTGTCCGAATACCACAGTCGTGGAAAAAGTCGAGATCAGTGCTGCTCCGACAATAAAAGCCAGAATGGGAATCAAAAGGCCGTTTAAATGCAAAAAGGGAAAGATTGTGATGAGGCAAACAAGCATCGAAACTAACAACCCATTTTTTCCTCCATAACGGTCTGCAAAAGGACCGCCCAAAATCGTGCCTACCGCCCCTGCAATTAAAAATGTACTCACTAAATATTCAGGTTGAGTAATTCCTCTAAAACTTGGAAAGTAAAATGGAATAAAATAAACCAGACCGGATTGTATCCATGATCTTATCGTTACATACAGTAGCAAGATTATTAAGCTCCCGACCCTAACCCTACTTTTTGCAGTTTGTTTTATATTCTTTTTATGCTTGTGAGCTTTTTCAGCCAGGATGGACTTAAATCTGGGCAATAAAAACAAGAAGAGCAGCGCGGCCAAAGTCCCAGGAATCATAACACCTTGAATGGACTTCAGTCCGGCAAAACTTAATACAAACACGGCCAGCATAGGACCAAGGCCAAAGCCGAGATTTCCTCCCACTGAGAAAATCGCCATTGATGCCCCTGCTTTGCTTTCTTCGCTGAGAAAATGGGCTAATTTAGATCCTTCAGGGTGGTAGCCCGCTACCCCGATACCGCTTAGCAGCACCGCAAGCAACAATAGTCCGTAGGAGTGGACCATACCTGTCAGAGCCAAACCAGAACCTGAAAGAAAAAGACTTACGGGCATTAACCAAGGCATGCTGTATCGGTCGCTTAGCACTCCGAAAATCGGCTGGATAATAGCTGAACTAAAGGTAAATGCCAGGGCGATTATACCAACTTGAAAATAGCTGAGCTGAAAACTTTTCGCTAACACGGGAGTTAAAATTGGCAGGATCCCCTGCCCTAAATCAACCACTAAATGACCGATGCTCAAAAAAATTAAATACATGTTGCTCAAATTACTGCGCCTCTTTTCTCAGATTAAAAAGAAAAAGAAATCTGTTCTATGGCATAATTTCGGCAAATCTCACGAATACTCCTCTTTTTTCATATCTTCCGTATTGATCCGTTGTTTATTATTGCTTTCTACCCCTCCTGCAATTTCATGTTACTTGCCCGAAGTGTGCCCATAAGTTTACAGTTACGCCCGGCTAAAATCCATGCTTCGTCTTGGCGGAACAGCCGTTGCCGGAAACATAGGCACAAAAAGGTGCGTACTTGTATATTTATTCCTTGCCATTATAATGAAAGTGTCTGTGATCAAAACAAGGATTAAGTAAATTATAGGAGACGATATCTGATGGTCAAAGTACTTTCTATCAACGGCGGTCCGCGCAAAAATTGGAATACGGATACTTTATTGCAAAAAGCCCTTGATGGAGCTAAATCCGTGGGAGCCAAAACAGAAGCTGTTCATTTGTATGACTTAAATTATAAAGGCTGCACCAGCTGCTTTGCCTGTAAGAGGAAGAATTCGAAGTTTGTCGGACACTGCGCTATGCAGGATGACTTAAGTGGGGTTCTGGAAAAAGTTCTGGAATCCGATGTTCTCTTCTTGGGATCACCCATCTATTTTGGCAACGTTACCGGTTTAATGCGTTCTTTCCTGGAACGGTTGCTTTTTTCCAACCTTTCCTATAATGAGGGGCATCGCTCCGTTTATCCTGGGAAGTTGTCCTCCGGTTTTATATATACCATGAATGTTCCTGAGGAGTTTCTCCAGCGAGTAAATTATGAAGCTCTATTTGAACAAACTAAAAATAGCCTGCAATTACTCAACGGAACCTCTGAATTTATGATTTCCGCCGATACCTACCAATTTGATGACTACTCCAAGTATGAAGCATCCATGTTCAATGAAAAACACAAATCCCAAATAAAAGCAGAGCAATTCCCGCTGGATTGTCAAAAAGCCTTTGATATGGGAGCCAGGCTGGCAAGGGTTTAACGTCTTTTACAATACAAGCCGCCGTTTCATGTGAACGGTGGCTTGCTCTTTACTTACAAGAGTGATCTTTGCGATAAGACACTGCCTCCATAGTTGCTATCTTGATTTTGCTCATGTAAGACGTCGATTCAATAGAATCCTGTACGATAGTTTCGTTTTACCTCTGTCGCACGTGCGACTATCTTGTCTCCGATTTTAGCTGATTCAATAAACTGGATAGTTGTCGAGAGTCGTAAAGATGTTTTTCCATATGCATTGCAGGCTGCCGAAAAGGCATGACCTGCTAAAGCACAAATAACTTCTAGCACTGTTTCTGTGAACGTACGCACGTTCACTCCTGCAAAAATAAGGGCTATTGTTTGACATATAATATATTTTCATCAAACAATGTCAACGTTTCCAGTCCTTTTTCCCCCACAACAAAAGTGTTTTCTATTCCCACAGCACCTTCCGGGAAAATAAATTTTGGCTCTATGGCTATGACCATGTTCTTCTCCAGTGGCGTTTTAAAACCTAAGGCCAACACCGGCCATTCATTAAGTTCTATACCTATTCCATGTCCAATAAAAGGCACGGGCTCGGAGTAGCCCATAAAATGCTCTCCGTATCCGGATTCGGCCGCCATATTAATCGCATACCAGTAAATGTCCTCGCACAACGCCCCCGGTACAGCCATCTGCTTAACGGCCTCTTGAATGAGTAAAGCTGTCTCATGAGCATGTACAAGTTTATCCGGCAGTTGACCGATACAGAATATCCGGGTTTGGTCTGCCAAATAACCGTCTTTAACCCCTACAAAATCAATCATAACTGGCTCATTCCGGGCTATTTTTTTATAGCCTGCTCCCTGTGGGAAGGAAATGCTTACTCCCAGTCCACCGGTGGGACTTTCCATACAACTAGGTATGGCCCCATTAGTGCCGGACAATACGTGGCCATAATAAACTTCCTGGTCAAATCCCCGCATTTTTACAGTGCCCGAGTGTCCTGCCAGGCGATACACCATCTCCAGCTGACCCGCCAGTTCTAATTCAGTAATACCCTCTTTTAAATAGTCCTTAACCCGGGAAAATAGAGTGTAATTAAGTTGGGCGGCGTCCCGGAGCACCTCCAGCTCAAAGGATGACTTAACCATGCGCACAGAACGAATTAATCCACTGATATCTACAATCTGAGCACCCTCAAATAGCTTTTGAAAAAGCAGGTACAGCGCCGCAGGCAATACGTCCAGCTCAAGCCCCAAGGTAGTTATGTTATTATATCCATACACATTTAGCATTTTGGTCAAGTCTTTCACATTAGCCAAGGGAACGATATCTTCCAACGCCGATTCTCCTTGGGCACGGGTAAAGCTTCTTTTCACCATCAACAAAGGCTTGCCCTCCGCAGGGATAAACAGGTGGGCACGATGAGCGGTGCCCGCAAAATAAAACATATCCGCGCTATCCACGATTAACGCACCGTCAACGCCTTTTTGCTGCAACAGTTTTTGCAATGCGGTAATCCGCCTTGTCAGTTCACCTGCTGGAGTCAACCTCATTATATAACACCTCTCTTTTCATGTAAGTTAAATAGCGAACGTACGGACGTTCACTTCTTCTTTAAACAATAAGGACCGTTGTTCAAACACTGATAACAAAAGTCCTTTCAGAATAGCAACTTGTTGTTGACTAAACCTTTGGCCAGGGTTTCGTGGAAAGATATAACCATTTCTACCATTTCTTCGTTAGTTATATCCTTTAATACTATCCATTTG
>NZ_JYNH01000200.1 GCF_000960765.1 Desulfosporosinus sp. I2
TTCTCCTTTGGCAGCGGTGGTCATGACGGCCTCCTTATTATCCTTAGCTGGGATTCCACCGCTCGCCGGATTCGTCGGTAAGTTTTATCTCTTCTCCGCAGTGATGGATCAAGGGTATACCGCGATCGCCTATATAGGGTTCGTGATGAGCATGGTGTCCGTCTACTATTATCTTTCGGTCGTCAAAGTCATGTTCCTCAACGAGGGCGAAGGGTTACCGGATGTACCCGTCCATGGGGCCTTGAAGTTTACGCTGGTATTTACGATGTTAATCACACTAGTGATTGGTCTTTATCCAACCCCTCTGGCCCAAATGGCGATTGCTGCTGCTCAAAGTTTATTTAGGTAAGTAAAGAACCCTCCCGTTGCCGTAACGATTCACGGCTGCGGGAGGGTTCTTCATCGTTATTTAGCTGATACTGCAGGGCGAGACTTTTCTGATCTATAATGGTGAGAAGGGGTAGCGATACGACTGTTGCGAACATAAATTAGGAGATCTGTTAATACCATGATGAAATTAAGTACGTATAAATACACAACCGGATCATACTGATTAAAAACTTTATGCAAGATCCCGGCAACATATCCAATCAGAATAACAACTAAGAACGATACGCTTTTACCCTCAGTTGATCGGGAAGTGTAAGATTTATAAATGGAAAGAGGCCAAGCAGCACCGAAACAAATTAACATGACGATTTCAAAAAAACTCATAGAAACACCCCATTAAGTTGTATTGTATTTACTTTCACAATCGACAGTAGTTATTATACACCTTTATAGGGCTAAATAGTTCAGCTTTGCTAAAGTTCCGCAATTCGAAAAAGATTGAATAGAGAGTCACCTTTTTCGGCAACGTTAATCCAAGCCTTCAAATTGCATATTATAATAATGAGCATAGATTCCGTCGTTTTCAATCAGCTGTTTGTGACTCCCCCTTTCCTGGATACCATCGTCGGTAACCACGACTATTTCGTCCGAATTCTTGATCGTACTTAATCGATGAGCAATCACGATGGTGGTTCTGTTTTTAGAGAGCTTTTCTAGTGATTTTTGGATATATAGTTCACTTTCATTATCCAGAGCAGAGGTAGCCTCGTCCAAGATTAAGATCGGAGGATTCTTTAAAAACACCCTGGCGATCGAGAGTCGTTGCTTTTGACCGCCGGAAAGTCTAACTCCACGTTCCCCTACATAAGTATTGTAACCTTCGTCAAGAGACATAATGAACTCATGGATATTGGCATTTTGTGCAGCCTCTATGATTTCGGCATCCGTAGCATCTGCCTTTCCGTAGGCTATATTTTTTTTGATGGAGCCGTCAAACAGATAGACATCCTGTTGCACAATGCCGATGGTGTTTCGTAAAGACTCCAGTGTAATATCCCGGATATCGTTTCCATCGATGGTGATCGATCCTGAAGTCACGTCATAAAATCTTGGCAAGAGAGAACATAAGGTTGTTTTCCCCCCGCCAGACGGTCCGACCAAGGCAATCGTTTTTCCCGCTCTTATCGTTAGGTTGACATTATCTAAAACCCTGTAATCATCATTATAGTGAAATGAGACACCTTGATAATTGATTTCCCCTAAAACGTGGGTAAGGGGTTTGGCCCCTGCTTTGTCCACGATATCAGGCTGAGTTTCGACAACTTCAAGAAATCGTTTAAATCCGGCGTACCCTTTTTGAAACTGTTCCGTAAAGTTAATCAGCACATCAATCGGATTGATAAAAATGTTAATATAAAGGACATAAATGGCCAGATCGGCAATTTTTAACGAGCCCTCGGCGATAAATATCCCTCCGGAAACAATGACCACAACATAGAGCATTCCTTCAAAAAATGAATTCCAGGCGTGAAAGTTCCCCATGGTTTTGTACGTTTCGATTTTGGATAATAGGAACGATTGATTGCTTTTACTGAATTTTTCACTTTCTACGTCTTCATTAGCAAAGGACTTAACCACTCTGATTCCAGAGAGACTATCCTGCACGCTGGAATTCACAGCAGCAATCTTTACCCGGTTATCCGTAAAGATGGGTGCCATTTTAATATTCTTGTAAATGGTAAAGAGCACCATTATGCTGGTGACCAGCAACAAGATTAAGGTCATTTTGACATTGATCAGCATTAAGATAATAAAGGAGCCAACGATTTTCAGAGCGGAAATAAAGAGATTTTCTGGCCCGTGATGAGCAAGCTCAGAGATATCAAATAAGTCGGCAACCAGTTTGGACATCATTTCCCCAGTGTTGTTTTTGTCATAATAGGAAAAGGATAACCTCTGAAAATGATTGAACAGATCGTTCCTCATGTCGGTTTCCATTCGAGCGCCCATGATGTGTCCCCAAGAAATGATGAAATACTGGCAGAAATACTTGATGACGTACATGGACAACAAGGCTATGCCGACAAAAACTAAAGTATGCAGAATCGTTCCCTTATCTTGAGTAAACAGATTTTTGGTAAGATAGCTAAGAATTTGGGGAAAGGCTAGATCAATGAGGGAAACGATCACGGCACAAAACATGTCCGTATAAAAAAGGAATTTGTGAGGTTTGTAATACTGAATAAATTTCGCGAGTACACTCATAAATGTGATAGGGTCCCCTCTCAGAGTTTTAGCTATATTGTAACAATAGACGTGTAGGTTATCATGTCCGAAACCTAAAAGAAGAGTGTCTATAGTAGAGAACAAGGCTGGATACATTAATTTGCTCCAGCCTTGTAGTGCATACGGGTTTAACCCCACCTGAAGTTTACGAAAGAATTTTACTTACTTTCCCAAGGACCTTGAAGGGTTGAAACCCTAGGATCAGAAGATTGTTATAGAAAGCTAGGGGCCTTATTAAAAACGGTAGGTCCAGAAAGATTCGCGCTGGAGCATATGGCTAAACTGATTTTTGGAGGACTGTTTCTTGCGTTTTTCACTCGCAATCTTGGACAAAAACATTTGGGATTGTGATCTATGAGCCCGAACCGCAGCCAGTTTTAATTCGGACACGGAAGAAATATCGTTCACGATATCCGGCGGGCCAAGCACCTCTTGACAGTCACGAGCAAAAGCATGGGCGTATACCACAGGGCGTTCTTGAACCGGAAGACGAGCAATGGCACGGATCGTCACTTCACCTAAAGCATTGTGATCCGGATGCACTGCAAAGCCAGGATAGTGGGTGAGGACCAGGGATGGCCGAATCTCTTGGAGAATCTGCTCAATTCTATCAATCAATAGCTCCGGGTCTTCAAATTCAATGGTTTTATCCCGTAACCCGAGTTTAATGACCCGTTTAATTCCGATAGCTTGGCAAGCTTCGTCTAACTCTGCCTCCCGAATATTAGGCAAAGACTCTCTTGTGGCAAAGAACGGTTTTCCCATATTGCGCCCCATCTGCCCCAGAGTAGCACAGATATAAGTAACCGGAACTCCTGATTTGACAAATTGTGCTATGGTTCCGCCACATCCAAACGTTTCATCATCTGGATGGGGGAAAACTACGAGAACATGTTGTTCCAAGAATGACTCCTCCCACGTTAATTCAAATTTCACTGATAACGTATGAAAACCCACGAGACAGCGGGTTATAGCATTTCGTTACAGTTCAAACGGAGACAGACTAAGTTCCAGAGCTACCGCCAGTCGTCCCTCTTGATCATGGCCGGCGAGTAATAACTGACCTTCTTGCTCCATTTCAAAATCGGTCAGTCCTTCAGCGTAAACCCAGCCAAGTTCCATCTTGAGTCCGACGCGGTACGGGCCTTCACCGGTAATGATCCCTCGTTTAAAGCAGATGAGACCATTGCGAATATAGGCCCCTACATTCATCTTGCTTTCTTGGCTATGGACAGCATAAGCTCCATTGGTTGTCTCTAGGTGAAGGTACACTTCGCGGTTGAGAAAACTTTCCAGAGCGGGTTGAACAATCGACTTATCAATAGGTTTCATGAATTATCTACCACCTCAACCAATGATTTTCCCCTCATTATATACTATTATTCTTTAATTACCCAGCGTTCCAATGGCGAGAACGGGAGAACGTCTATAAACACTTGACAAAGTTTAATCTTTGAGTAGGCCGTTTACCACGAAAAAGGATCTTTCACTTAACCAAAAGCAGATGATGCAGGTTCTTTATGATATCTGCAAAGAAAACGTTGAGAAAGCGTCAAGCGGCTAAAATACCAAGCATGCAGGCGGGTTAAAGGTTATCGATGTGGACTAATAACACGAACCTGATTGAGGAAATCAAGAAGCTGGGGGAAATGTAAACAATGAGAAGGAGAATTGTAGCCATATAGCGAAAATAATGGTAGATAGTATAGCTAAAGTCCTGTTTAAACAGGTAAGAACGGAGAAAAGAAATGAAAGTTTTGGTTATTGGTTTGGGGGCATTAGGAACCGTATACTCTTGCCTTTTAAGTGTAGCCGGCCACGAAGTGACGGGCCTAAGTAGACCAACATTCCCATGTTTTGGCCTGATGCCCAAACTTATTTAACAAACTTTTATGACCATTTGATACCTCCAACCTCTGCCCATCATGCCTCGATGCTTCAAGACATCCAAAGCGGTCGCCGAACCGAAATCGAGGCTCTTAATGGAGCCGTGGTAAAACTAGCCCATCACTCGGGTGTCGCTGTTCCAGTGAACGAAGTCATTGTGTCGATGGTCAAAGCAAAAGAGAGCTTTAGCCTACGCCACTGACCCTTAAACTTGTCTGGACCTACTTTCTTGCCTTTTGATTATTTAAGAGGACTCATGGACTAAGAACACATAAAATGGGCATTCTAAGATTGTTTCCGGCAAAAAAATGAATGAGGAGGACTGGCAAATGAGAAAACTGGCTGCAAGCATTTTGGCTTTGGCTTTGTTGGTTCTAAGCGCCGTGCCTGCCTTCGGAGCTGTTGATCAAGGCAAATTGAAGGAGATTAAAGCTCTCACTCAGCAAATGAACAGCCTCAAAACTCAGATTATTGATAAAGAAGTCGAGGCTGGAATACTGGATCAAACAAAAGCCGATAAAATCAAGAACGCCATGCAAGAACATCAACAAAGAATTGAACAAGATATCGACAAAGGCGAATTTCATGGTTTCAAGCACAAAAAAGGCTGCGGCCGTGTCCCCTCAAATGTTCAGAAAGCAGAGTAAACTCATTCACAGCTGATTTACTGTCGGTTACAACGTTAAGGAGCGAACCCTAAGAGATTGGGGTTCGCTCCTTCCACTTATTTATTTTCAAGTCCAAATGGCATTCGAGTCTAGGGGCTATCTCAACTGCTTTGCTAGGGCCGCTGCGATGGCTGCTCCTATTAGGGAGCCTCCGGCTGACAATTTAACTGTGACTAGGCCCGCTTTACTTTCTAATGTTTCGTTTAAGGCAGCCGTTAATTCCTGGGCGTAGCCAGCCATCCCTTTGTACAGGGAGCCATCAATTGCCACAGTGTGACAATAGTTGAGGTGTGGGTCGAGATGTCGGACAACCCCGATTAAGCTAGCCGCCACCAGCCGGGCTGAACGTTTTGTGAGTAGATTAGCGAGGCGTTTAAATGCCAAGCACTCCTCTCTTGACATAAGGTGTGAGTAAGTGTCCTCCTCAAGACAAATCAAAGCCAAGTCCTTGCCGCTTATGGAATACGGTTGGCTCCAGCGAGCAGGGGCAGGTGGGTTATTAAGCCTGCCAAAAAGCCCTTGCTGGTAAAAATCCAAGGCAATCTGACGGAAAAGCTCTCCGAGGTATTTGCCAGAGAGCTTTTTTTCGAATTTTTGCTCTCCAGGGTTATCGCTCGACTGATCTAGCCTTTGATCATAGGCCGTTTCCGGAGAGGCGGAGAAGTTCCCGGACTCAGTGTTTATGATGATCGGAGCTTCAAATCCCGGCGTTTTCTGTTCAAGGTAGCAGGTGTTGTACCCAGTGCCGAGAATCGAAGCGATGTCAACGCTGGGGTTTTGATAGGCTGCGGTCAGGAAGGTGGTCACAGTGTCGTTGATAATGGCAGTCGGTCTAACGACACTGTCAAGTCCCCTGCGCTCAAGAGCTTCAGAGAGCAAGTGACCAACGTCTTTGCCCACCACCCCGGATGTCTTGACTTCTTTATTCCAGTTGAGGAGAAGCCCTTCTGCAATTCCTTGTTGGCGATAGGGGAAGGAAAAGGCAAAACCCAGAGAAAGGGGTCCTAGTGGGCTTGATTTTTGGAGGGAATATGCTGGAGAATGAGTAAGCACTTTTTGAATGATTTCTGCAAGGAAATCAAAGAGCTCTTCAGCTGTTACGCCTGCTGCCCGG
>NZ_JYNH01000201.1 GCF_000960765.1 Desulfosporosinus sp. I2
GAGAAAACTTAGACATCGCTTTGTACGCCTTTTCCGTTTTAATTGGAACGATTTTCAGTTATGAAATATTAAAGAAAGAAATACTTCCTTTTATAAAAAAGACTTGAAGTGGCTGGAATCAATAAAGGCAGCAAGGAATACTATTCATCAATCTTTTGAATGCACACTCTATATGCATAAGCACATTATCATACTGATCCCCCCTGTTACAAGAAGCAAAAGGACTTTTTTAAACTTCCAACTTCAATAATTCTCATCTGCCCCTCAATGCTCTAGTCTTCTAGTCTGAAATTATCCCCTTTATCATTCAGTTCCTGAAACAGCAAAAATTAGATATGTAGTCTATTGGCAGAAAGAAAACTCAGAACGCGAAATAAGAATTGTTTCACCTGAACTTTGTTTTGAAAGGACAGATGATAATACGTGCGGATGAAATCAAAACAACGAGTATTGCAAATGCAGCAATCGTTGTTTTAATAGTAAAGAGAAATAACCACCCCCGGCAAGGTTATCCTCCCTCATTGCCCCCATTACCCAGGGGAGTCTCCGCTGCTGCGAGCTGAAAAAGATTGGTGGAAAACAAAATTGTAATGCACGCTAAAGACTTACAACTTACAAGATTGATTGTTTAAGAGAAACCTTGCGCCATCTAACTCGGTGAATGCCGAGAGCTATTTAAAGGTCAAGGAGGTTTCTTTTTCAATATTTTTACAATCTATATTAATTGAATTACTACGAAATAATTTGAAAAAATTATCATTAATGGAAGGTATTTCATCCTGAATGTAGAAGTATATACAAATTGGAGGTTCTAAATAATATGGATAATATGCCATTAGAAGTTATTTTGCTCTTGTCAATACCAGAAGAATTGCTGATTACCACTTTGGGTTTGATCTTATTCGGAATAAGAGTTCAAAAATGTTTTGGAAAATTATTTTTAATTGCAATAATACAAGCTCTTATTTCGTTCTGCGTGCGCTTATTACCATTGCCGTTTGGAATTCATACAATTATTCAGATTCCTTTATTTTCAATACCGCTACTATTAATATTGAGGGTACCCTATTTATATTCTCTTATATGTATTCTGATTAGTGCCACAATATATACTATCCTCGATGTAACTTTTGTTCCACTTCTACTTCAATTAACAGATATTCCTTTAGATATAATACTGAAAAATACATATTTAAGAGTAATGTTTTTCATACCACAAGCATTGACCATGTTTTTATTTATCTTCGTCATTTACTTCAACAAATTTAAACTATTCAATCTAACAAATTACCATAGATGATGGATATAATCAAAAGTCGATTGCCGCTAATTTCCATCCTAATGTTTCAACTACTTATTTTAGCATTATTAAATTTAAGCTTTAATATTCCAATAAACGTTTTCCCAGCTGGTACAATGATTAATCTTTTATTACCTGTTAATATTATTCTTATCATACTAGCTATTATTTCCATAACATTTATGAACAATAGCTTTAAGCACATGGAACAGGAGATGGAAAATCAGATAAGGATTGAAAACCTAGAACATCTAAAAGAACTGTTGCAAACTATGCGGAGCCAGAGACATGACTTCAATCACCACCTTCAGACTGTGTACGGTTTTCTATCCGTGAATGCCTATGAAGAAGCAAAAAACTATCTGGAAGAAAGCTTTACAGAGATTTCTATGATTAATGAAATTATAAGATCGGATAATCCGGGGTTAAATGCCTTGCTTTTTGTTAAAAGTGGGGAAATGGAACGGCACGGTATTAAATTTTTAGTCAGTATTAGGACTTCAGTTAAGCTTCCCTTGAAAATCTCTGAATTAAATACTATAGTGGGAAATCTGTTGGACAATGCAGTACAAAAACTAATTATTACACCAGTAGAATCTTCAATAGTAGAACTGGAAGCTTATCGACAGGGAAATTTGTTTATATTGAAAGTGACTGATAACGGACCCCTAATCAATGACCACGACAGAGATAAACTGTTTATTTCTGGATTTACTACAAAAAAAGGGGGGCAGGGATTGGGGTTATTTAACGCTAGCCAGCTATTAAAAAAGTATCGCGGTGAAATCCAGGTTAAAAGCGAAGAAGGATTAACTACCATTGAAATATCTCTTCCTTATAAAAAGGAGAGCGCGAATGAGCATTCTTAATATTTCCAATTCGTTAGCAGGCTACTTCAAAAGACAACTCAATTTGGATGAAGATAGAACCGATATTTTACGATATGGTTTTGAGGTAATCATAGGGGAAAGTATTAAGATTATTACATTGTTTTTACTAGCATATTCCTTAGAACTTACACAATATGTCATAGTTGGTTTCTTAACGGTGGGAATCTATCGCCTTTTTTCTGGGGGTTATCATTCAGAAACCTATGAGCGATGTTTCGTCCTCAGCCTAATGCTCTTTCTAGGAATGGGAAAAATTACACAGATGTTATTACCCTATTTTAGGTTTTCAGTGCCTTTGAATTTTGGAATTGTTACTGCAACTTTTGTAATGACCTTATGGATTGCTATCAAGTGGGCTCCGGCAGAGACGGTGAACAAACCTCTTTCGCCAACAGAAAAGAACAGACAAAAGAAATTTTCTCTTGGTTGGATTGTATTATGGTTTATATTAACCTGTTATCTTTTGTTATGGTTTCCGTTAGAAAAAACTGCGTTTATTCTTTTAGGAACGCTCATAGCACATATTCTTCAAAGCATTAGCATTACCCCGACAGGGTTCAAAATAATGAGATTCATTGACACCTTGGAGGATAACTAAAAATCGAAATTATTAGAAAAAGGAGAGAAAAACTATGATTAAAAAAGCAGTACTTTCTTTTGTGGTTTCAGCGGTATCATTAATAGCGTTCGTAGCTGTACAACCTACTAGTTTAGTCACCCTTTATCAACCAAAAGTACCTAAAGCTCTTCAGAAATAAGAGGTTATTATGCTATTAAAAGTCCTCATTGTTGAAGATGATACCAATATGCGACTGATATTGAAAAGGGCGCTTATTGGTATTAATGAAGTCCAAGTCGTGGGAGAAGCGGAAAATGGAACTGAGGCTGTAGACCTTGCAAATAAACTTGAGCCTAATGTGATTATTATGGATGTAGAACTACCGGGGAAGAACGGATTTGAGGCCTCTAAAGAGATTCTGGACATAATTCCTGATGTGTTTTTAATCTATGCCACAGGACATCCGGATTACATGCCTGAAGCATTTGAGGTATATGCAGTTGATTATCTCTTAAAACCTTATAAGATGGAACGACTTATTCAGACCATTACTAAAATACAGAAACTTGTGGAGATGCGACAAAGGAGTACATTGAAAAATGGAAAACAAATCACTGAACCTATATGCATCCAGCACAAGGTAGCTGTAAGGAATGAACGTTACCTATCATTAATTGACACCAATATTATTGTGTTTATCAATCGAGAAAAACGTAAAACAATAATTCATACCGACGACGGTAAGAAAATAATGACCAATGATTCCTTGGATACTCTAGAAAAAAGAACTGGGGTGGGGAGTTTTATGCGAACCCACCGTAGCTACCTAGTCAATTTGGATAAGGTAGTCGAGATTCAGCCCTGGTCCCGTAGTAATTACCTAGTTGTCTTCGGCAAATTGAAAGAAGTTGCATATATTACAGAGGAACGATATAAAGAGCTACAACAGAAATTAAACTTTTTTTAAACCGGGAAATCCCCGGTTTTTTTCATATGTAAATTGGGATGTGTAAAAAGAAAGTTGAAACAGCTTAAACGCGGATTAAGACAAGGACAATAGGACATAGAATTATATCGTAGAAATCTTTAAGCGTAAGTCCTTCAATTGTCTCAAAAATCTTAGTAAAAGGAGGTAAATATGTTTGCATTTTATATTTAAGTTTCCTTAGAACTAACCAATATGTGGAGATTCTATCTGACAACCGAGGTAACTACCGTCTCCGTATCATTTGCTCATTTGAAAAATTTGGAGGTTTTAAACTTGAAGATTAAAAAAATTGCTTTAATGCTTGTAATGGCTATCTCTATCAATATGATAGGTGCATCTTTTGTATTTGCTGCTTCTCCATCTCCATATAATACTACTGCAGTTAATGCTACTGATGAATCACAAACAAAGGCATCTACTTCTGAGGCAATTCGTCCTGACAAAGAGGGCGGTGTCGTTCAACCAAACTCAATTGGTTCAGCAGCTGTTAAAGCAGCCGCTAAATGGTTAAAAGATAATTGGGCAAAGGTTTATGCAAAAATTCCAGATAACCTAAAAAAATACTTTGTAGCAGATAAAGTATTTGAGGCTTTGGACATCTTCGTAGGTATTTCAGATACAATAGATGCCTTTTTAACCAACGTTGTAAATTATCTATTGCCTAGCAGTTTGGAATATATGACACCAACTCTTGTGAAGATAATTGGCTTTTTCTTGCCACTATGATAAACTCACTTACGATATGTAAGTTGCCAAAATCAAGGAATCATCAAGGGATTCTAAAGCTTTAGCCATGGATCTTATCTCATTTTTTCAGCAAAAGAATGTCCTTCCTGGTTAAAAATCCTGGTTTAGCTAATATAATCAGGAAGGACTATTCAATCACTGAAAAATAGTCAATAATTCAATAACTTCTAAAATCCTGAATTTGTACTTGAGTAAGTATTTAATAATAATTTTCAAGTTTAAGGAAGTCGGTTGAATCTTAATAACTGTATTAAAAAAGAGATTAATGAGGGGGATCAATATGAAACTATTGAAATTTATCTTAAATACTTTTCTAGTTATTGGATTTATAGGCTACGTTATTATTTTTCCTATAAGTGGCAGATTGAGAGAAAACTTAGACATCGCTTTGTACGCCTTTTCCGTTTTAATTGGAACGATTTTCAGTTATGAAATATTAAAGAAAGAAATACTTCCTTTTATAAAAAAGACTTGAAGTGGTTGGAATCAATAAAGGCAGCAAGGAATACTATTTATCAATCTTTTGAAATATTTATACTCTTGTATGGTATATTCATATTTTTCAATTTGGATACGTCTAGGATTCCTGTTATTTTAGAAGTATTGATGTCAGTTATGATTGCATGAAAAAAACTTAATGCATGATCCAATGTATAGCTCTCTCATCAAAAAGCACTCATTATTCTTTATGCCTGGGTGGGGGTAATCAACGCTAAGGTTTGAGACATTACGGAAGCTCTTATGGGGGGAACAACCCAAAAAGAGACATCGTAAAAATATATGCCATGGTCCAAGAGTACAAAGGCTCACTACAGCTTAAGATTCAGACGATCATTCCATCAGCTCTTACACCGCCAGTTAGGATGTGGGCCATTCTTATCCGGTTCATGGATTCCATTGCAACGACAAACTTAAAGTGGCTGTCAAAGCTGTTATCCAGCAACACAAAGTCAGACTCATGTACTACCCAGCCGCAAAATCCAATCATCATTCATACAAGGGCGGTTTGCTTCAACACATCACGACAATGCTACTTTCAGCTGAGAAACTATGGCCGTTTATGCATGTAACACAGACTTGCTCTTTGCAGGAATCATCCTACACGACATCAACAAAGTTTACGAACTCACAATTGATCAAGCAGGCTTAGGCACAGAATACACACTAGAAGGAGAAATGCTAGGGCATTTTGCGATTGGTCTACGCGTAATCGAAGGCATGGAACTAGACGTAGAAAGAAACTTATTCTACAGCACATGATTTTGTCGCACCACCAAACGCCCGAATGGGAAGCCCAAAGCGGCCAATGCTTAAAGAAACCGAACTACTGCACTACTAGGACATGATTGACTCGCGCATGTTCGATTTTGATAAGGCGGCGGGGCAGACAGAAGGAGTATCAGGTCCTATCTGTGCTGTTTGGGTTCCTTTCGGTGCAGAGATAAAGCCTTTTTAAGTAAGGGGCTTATTTTTTTGCCTTAAAGTAAACAACCAAAATGGAAGGAGCCAGAAAATTAATGAATTAAGAAGTTAAATGACATTCTCAAAATTGCCAACGTATCTATGATATGGTCAAGGATGCAGAAACCATAGAAAAGGTCTTTCCCAAACTGCTGGATTTTATCGAGGGAAGCGTGTTGGTGGCTCATAATGCTGAATTTGATCTGGGTTTCTTAAAGCATAATGCTAAGGTCTTAGGCTATGACTTTGCTTACACCTATTTAGATACTTTGTCCTTGGCTAAGGAGCTCTTTCCGGATTACAAAACCTATAAATTAGGAAGAATC
>NZ_JYNH01000202.1 GCF_000960765.1 Desulfosporosinus sp. I2
GATTTTGACTCTCTTGATGGCAATCAGTGTCAGTTCTGAGGTTTGGATGGGGTGGCAGATGTACCATTCAGCGAGACCGAGTATTCAAAAGTTTGGTTTTAGTTTTATTATTGGTCGTGTTTGGGATCCAGTCAAGGAACAATTTGGGGCACTTCCCTTTATATATGGGACTATAGTAACCTCGCTCATTGCTTTGCTTTTGGCGGCCCCTATCGGTCTTAGTGTAGCAATTTTCCTCAATGAGATGGCCATCTCTAAGGTGCGCACTGTGATTGGTTTTTTAGTCGAGATGTTGGCAGCGATTCCTAGTGTTGTCTACGGGTTATGGGGGATTTTTGTCTTAGCTCCTTGGCTAAGGGAAACTGTCGAACCTGGGCTGGCCAAGTGGTTGGGGTTTATTCCCTTCTTTAAAGGTACCCCAGTCGGCTTTGGAATGTTAGCTGGGGGGCTGATTTTGGCCATCATGATCCTTCCTACGATAGCGGCGATCTCTCGGGAGGTGATGGCCGCGGTCCCTAATATGCATAGGGAAGCGGCGTTGGCTCTGGGGGCCACGAAGTGGGAAATGATTCGTTTGGCCGTTCTTCCTTATGCCAAGTCGGGAATTATGGGGGGGGTCATGCTGGGCTTAGGACGTGCGCTAGGGGAAACTATGGCTGTCACCATGGTGATCGGAAATCGGCCGGATATTCTCCTTTCTTTATTTGCCCCCGCATATTCTATGGCGGCTGTAATCGCAAATGAATTCACCGAAGCGACGTACGATCTTTATTTGAGTGCGCTTGTGGAGATAGGGCTCATTCTATTTGGAATTACTCTGATTCTAAATGTGTTTGCTCGATTACTTATTTGGTCTGTAGCAAAGGGTCCGAAGGGAGGTAATCTAGTATGAATGACCGTCTCAGAAATTATCGAAATTGGATGATGCTCAGCGTTTTTACAATCGCTACCATCATTGCCCTTATCCCATTGTTTGGAGTACTAAGCTATGTCGTAAAAAATGGTATAAGTGCCTTGAGTCTACAGTTCTTTACAAATTTACCGAAAGCCATGGGTTTATCAGGAGGAGGGATGGCTAATGCAATCGTAGGAACCCTGATTATGGTTTTGATTGCTAGCTTGCTAGGAATCCCAATCGGAATCCTAGCTGCAATCTATTTAACGGAATATGACCGTCATAGTTGGCTAAGTGTCGGAGTTCGTTTTGCAACGGATGTTTTAACAGGAATTCCTTCAATTATTGTGGGTATTGTCATTTATACAGCGGTCGTCTTAAAAATGGGGAATTTCTCTGCTTTAGCTGGAGGGCTTGCCCTATCGATTATTATGATCCCTCTGATCATTCGTTCAACGGAAGAAATGTTAAAACTTGTTTCCCATTCGATCAGGGAGGCGGGTTACGCGTTGGGAATTTCCAAAGGAAAAACCATTTTGAGAATTATCTTACCGACCGCAGCAAAAGGGATTATTACCGGAGCGATGCTTGCTGTGGCACGGGTCGCTGGAGAAACAGCTCCGCTGCTTTTTACAGCTTTGGGAAATCAGTATTGGGCCCGTTCTTTGAATGAGCCCATGGCTTCCTTACCGGTTCAAATTTTTCAGTATGCTACGTCTCCCTACAAAGAATGGCATCAACAAGCCTGGGCAGGATCTCTCGTTTTAATTTCATTGGTGATCATTCTTAATTTAAGTGCGCGTTTTGCCTTTCGATCACGGAGTAACTAGGAAGGTGGTTTTCGAATGGGTCAGAGTATAAGTGTTCGTGATCTTGAAGCTTGGTATGGGTCTCACAAAACTCTTAAAGGTATCCATATGGACATTGCCCTTAATAACGTCACAGCCATCATTGGTCCGTCAGGCTGCGGAAAATCTACGTTTGTGCGCTGTATAAACCGAATGCATGAGACTATGCCGGGGACAAAAGTAAAGGGTGAAATTATCTTGGACGGGGTTAGTATTTATGACCAAGATCCCGTTGCTTTACGAAAGAGGGTAGGGATGGTATTTCAAAAACCCAATCCGTTTCCTTCAATGAGTATTTATGATAATGTAGTGGCAGGGGTCAAGCTCAATGGAATGACCCAGAAACATAAACTTCAGGCTATTGCCGAAAAAAGCTTGCGTATGGCGGCATTATGGGATGAAGTGAAAGATCGCTTGAACTACTCGGGTATGAGCCTATCAGGTGGACAACAGCAGCGTCTTTGTATTGCTAGGGCATTAGCAGTGGAACCGTCGGTACTGCTTATGGATGAACCCGCTTCTGCTTTAGATCCGATTGCAACAATGCATATTGAAGAGTTAATTCGGCAATTAAAAGCTGATTACACCATTCTGATTGTCACGCATAATATGCAACAGGCCGCTAGAATTGCAGATTCCACGGCTTTTTTTCTGAATGGAGAGTTAGTGGAACATGGACCCACTTCGGATATTTTTACAAATCCTAGTGATAAACGAACTGAAGACTATATCTCAGGACGTTTTGGATAATGAACTCGTTTGGCTAAACCTGAATATGGAACTCTACACTTAAAAGAAGTGGAAGTCACGAAAGTAGATGAAGGAGGATATTAATGCGTCAGTCACTCAACGAAGGGCAACTTGATTTGACAAAGATACTCAAGGACATGGGTGAGGAAGTCGGGAAGATTTTACAAGGGTGCATGCAAACCTTATTATCCTTAGACCGAAACCAAGCGGATTTTTGGATTAGTGAGGATCAAAAGGTTAATGACTTTGAGCGGCAAGTGGATGACCTGTGCGTTCGTTTGATTGCCACTCAACAACCCGTGGCTAAGGACCTACGCAAGATTATTTCGGCCATGAAAATATCGACAGATCTCGAAAGGATGGGTGATTTAGCGATCGATATCGCGAAAATTGTACGCAGAATTGACGGACCGCTCTGCAAACCCCTGATTGACATTCCTGAGATGGCAGAAATGGCTCTAGGGATGATGCGGCAAGGTTTGGAGGCTTACGCTAGTGAGAACATGGGACTTGCCCATGATCTGGCTGGGCAAGATGACAAAGTTGATTCCCTTTACAAAAAAGTTGTACGGGATCTATTATTGATTATGACTGAAGATCCAGAAAACTTAGATCAGGGAATGTACCTAGCCTTCGTCGCCCGTTACCTTGAGCGATTTGCGGACCATGCTACGAACATTGGAGAAAATGTGATTTATATCACCACGGCAGGTAGGCAGGATCTTAACATCTGATCGGTTAAGCTAAGTCTTCAAAATTGAACCTATAAATACTTTCACTTAGCAACAGACTGTAAGATACGTGTAAGTTAATATTTTTTGACCTTGTTGAAGTGTTGGTTTATACTAAGAAAGGTAAACCAATGGATATGAGGTGTAATGTTACGAAGAAAGTTGCAGTGGTTACTTTAGGCTGTCCCAAAAATCAAGTCGATAGCGAAGTAATGTCAGGATTGCTAGCCGAGAATCACATTTTAACGGATAATACTGAAGAGGCGGACATTATTGTCATCAATACGTGTACCTTTATACAATCGGCAAAGGAAGAATCAATTGAAACTATTTTTGAAATGGCAAGTCTTAAGGAGCGCGGTTCTTGTAAAACGTTGATTGCAACAGGCTGTTTAGCTCAACGCTATGGGACAGAATTGATGCAGGAGATTCCAGAATTAGACGGTGTGCTAGGGACTGGTAATATCGATGAAATCGCTAAACTGGTTCAAGTGGCTAAAGGGGAACGGTTGTCCCTTATTAAACAAGGAAAACCTGACTTTCTTCATGATGAGAAAACCCCTCGCAAACGTTCTACCCCGGATTATCTAGCCTATGTCAAAGTTGCTGAAGGCTGCGATAACTATTGTACGTATTGTGTGATTCCCTATGTTCGAGGGAATTTTCGGAGTCGTACTGAGGAGTCCGTGGTTCAAGAAGTTCGGGATATGGCTGCTCAAGGGGTCAAGGAAATTATGGTGATGGCTCAGGATACTACGCGCTTTGGACAGGATCTTTACGGGGAATTGCGCTTGCCTCAGCTTATTCGCAAGTTGGCGTGTATCGAAGGGATTGAATGGATTCGATTAATGTATTGTTACCCTGAACGCTTTACAGATGAACTTATTGAAGTCATGCGTCAAGAGCCTAAGGTTTGTAAGTATATTGATTTACCTTTGCAACATGCCAATAATAAGATTCTTAAAGAGATGAATCGACGAGGTACGATTGAGGAAGCAGAAGTGCTGATTGGCAAATTGCGCGAGGCAATGCCTGATATTACCCTTCGAACGACCATGATCACAGGTTTCCCTGGAGAGACAGAACAAGAATTCCAGACGATGGTGGATTTCATACAGCGTGTTCAGTTTGACCGTCTTGGAGTCTTTTCTTATTCCCAAGAGGAAAATACCCCTGCTGGGCAAAGAGAGGATCAGATTTTGCCAGAGCTTCGTGAGGAACGTAGAGGTATAGTCATGGAGATCCAACAATCTATTTCTGGGCAGAGGCAACAACGTTGGGTTAATAGGATTATAACAGTATTACTTGAGCAGGAACTACCGGACGGGCGTTGGATGGGTCGAACCGAAGGGGATGCTCCTGAAATCGATGGCCAAGTCTATATTACTAATGAGACTCAGGCATTGATAAGTGTGGGGGATATGATTAAAGTTCGCATCCTTGAGGCGGATAGCTATGATTTAATGGGAGTGGTTGTCTCGTGAATTTAGCCAATCGTTTAACTCTAGCGCGGATTATTTTAATACCGGTGTTTATGACCTTTTTATTACTACAAGTACCTAAAGGGTATACGCTATTCCCCCATCAAGAAATAGTAGCAGCCGTAATCTTCATTTTAGCCGCTGCGACGGATGGCTTAGATGGTTATATTGCTCGAAAGCGTCACCAAGTGACGAACTTGGGTAAGTTTATGGATCCTTTGGCAGATAAACTCCTAGTATCTGCGGCACTCATCTCCTTGGTTCAACTCGGGGAGGTGACCGCTTGGATCGCTTGGATCATCTTAGCAAGAGAGTTTTCGGTGACGGGGCTCCGTGCTATTGCTGCAGTGGATAGGGTTGTAATCAGTGCCAGCAAACTTGGCAAGATTAAAACCATTACCCAAGTGGTTGCGATTTCGGCAATTTTGTTACATGACTGGCCTCTTTCACTGATCGGGATTCACGTTGGGCAACCTTTTTTATACATAGCCTTGTTTTTTACCGTGATTTCCGGCCTTGATTATTTACGAAAATCTCGTAAATTATTGCGCAAATAAGATAACGCACACAACGGGGACAACGGGCTCGCAGACGCAGACACGGGGACGGTTTTTCTGTCTTTTTAGACAGAAAAACCGTCCCCGTGTCTGCGTTAGTTTCCGTGCATTTCCAGTTATGGATATAAGATATTGTCCGTGAATGATATACTCCGTGCTATAATGTCGGTAGAGTATGTGATATAGCATTTAGTATGACATAATGGAGGAAAATGAGATGACGAGACAGCGGATACTGCTGATAAGTCTTGTAGGGTTCCTGATTTTTGGCGCACTGCTTGGAGGTAAACTGGTCTATCAGAAGAAGTGGGTTGATGTTACAGTCATGAGTCAAAGTCAGCAAATTCCAGGCATTGTTTCCGCTAAAGTTGTGACTAATAGTGGTCTGAAAGAGATGGTTGTTACGACGGACCATTTAACTAATCTTCGTCAGGCAAGCAATACTCTTGTCAAATTAGCTGAGGGTGTTCCAATCCGGTTTATGGACCACGAAAATGAAGCCCTTGAAAAATTGTTTGGACAAATTCAGTTTGCCTTACAAGAAGGAATCGCTCGTGGTAATTTTACTGAGATGGACAAAAGCGTAAGAGCTCAGGCCGAAAAAGCAGGCGTACAGCTTGAATTAGAGATGGATAATGACGCCATATACGTACTCTTGAATCAGGGAGATGCTCAACTCATTGAAGTGATTGAGAGAAATGGGCTCAAGAAATTTCTGCCGACTGAAAACGAGTAAGATATTACCTGTGAAGGGGAGAGAACATGAAACTTGATATTTTAATAGGGTTTGCAATTGGGGTTTTCGCCTTTTTAATGGTTTTGGGGTATAATGTGTTCCCTATTGGATTACTGCTGGTGGCGGCGTATTTGGTATGGACATTGGTCATCTCACGTCAACTCGTAAAAAATGGGAATGGCGTGGCAATAGCCACTACGGATATTAATTTTGAGGATATCGGAGGACAGAGTGTTGCTAAGAAAGAATTGCAAGAGG
>NZ_JYNH01000203.1 GCF_000960765.1 Desulfosporosinus sp. I2
AGTCTTTATCGAACAGCCGGTTCGAGAAGCAAACAAACCGATTTATGAATTTGCTATGCGGCTTATCATGATCGCGATCTTAATCATGGCCCTAGTCATGATTTTAAGTATTGCCTTTGGTTTAAAAGTGGTACATCCGATTGAAAATCTTGAAGAGCAAGTCAGGCTAATTATTTCTACGGGTGACTTGGAGTCCCATATTCCCATGGAAAGTTGGGATGAAATCGGGAGGTTAGTCAAATCCTTTAATCAGTTGTTAAATTCCTTGGATCAGAAGAATGAAAACCTAAAAGATGAAAAGGAACTGTTGACCACCGTCGTTGACGGGGTTGGCGCTGGAATGATTCTTTTAAATCCTGATAAAAAGATTATTTGGTGGAATACGAAGTTTGCTGAATGGTTTGGACATGATTTAACGAATCTTCCCTGGGATCAAGTGATTAGCAGGCAAGGAATGGAAGACGTTTACCTCGAAAATGGACGAACTATTTCTGTTTTTGTGAACGAGGAACGCCGACATTTCCGTCAGATGTATTATGAGTTGTCACCCGATAATCCGGAGAATGCATCTTACCTGTTACTACTTGACGATGTTACCCAAGAAGTGGAAATGGAGGCCAGGATGATTGAGACGGATAAAATGGCTGCCATCGGACTTTTGGCCTCAGGAGTGGCTCATGAAATTAACAATCCCTTGGCTATCGTTGCAGCTCATAGTGAGGACTTACTGGACCGCTTGAATGAGGAAACACTGGCGCCGACACGAGGGGAAATCAAGACAGGCTTTAAGATCGTCTTGGAGCAAATCGTCCGCTGCAAGCAAATTACGGATCGTTTACTTGGTTTTGCCCGCAAGCGTATCAATGGAAGTGACCTCATCGATATTGGTGTTGCCAGCCTGCAGACACTTGGACTTTTAGAGCACAAAGCGAAACAAAAGCAGATAAAACTTGAGCTCCAACTGGAAAATAATCTCTTTGCCCTAGGTAATGAAAATGAGTGGCAGCAAGTAGTGCTCAATCTGATCACTAACGCTTTGGATGCCTCTGCTGAAGGAGGAGTCATCGAAGTTAAAGGATACCGTGAGGGAGAAAAAATCCATTTTCTAATCAAGGATTATGGGGAAGGAATTCCTCAAAGTAATCTAAAGAAAGCATTCGACCCGTTTTTTACCACGAAATCTGTAGGACAAGGAACTGGTTTAGGGTTATATGTAAGTTATGGAATTGTTCTGAAGATGCAAGGCGAGATGTCCTTAGAAAGTACGGAAGGTCAAGGAACCCGCGTGAAGATAACCTTGCCTCTCCATAAGGCAGGAGATTAAAGCAGATGAAACACTGTCAAAAGATTTTAATTTTAGACGATGAAGACGCTTTGCGCGCGATTATTGCCCAGCGTTTAACGCGTAAAGGCTATGAAATACTCGAAGCCGGTACAGCAAAAGAAGGTTTATCCCTTCTCAAAGAGACTTTAATCGATGCGGTCCTATTAGATATCAAGTTACCGGACGGTGACGGGCTAATCCTTTTACCAAAAATCAAACAATTACAGGCCGATCTCCAGGTCGTCATGTTAACGGGAAATGGTACGATTGAATCAGCCATTGAAGCCATGAAACTTGGAGCGTATGATTACCTGACCAAACCGTGTAACTTGTCTGAGCTTGAAATCACATTGCAAAAGGCCCTTGAAAAGCAGAAGTTATTGCTCGAAAATACGGGGCTCAGGCAAGTGGTGAACCGCCAAACTCCAGAACAAAAAATCATTGCCGAAAGCGCACCCATGAATGCGCTCCTCGAGATGACCCGTAAGGTTGCCCAAACTGATGCATCAGTGCTCATACAAGGAGAAAGCGGCGTAGGTAAGGAGTTAATTGCCCAAGCCATCCATCTCGGTAGCTCAAGGGTTAACCGCCCCTGGGTTCCCGTCAACGCCGGCGCCATACCTGAGGCTTTAATTGAAAGTGAACTTTTTGGCCATGAAAAAGGGGCCTTTACCGGAGCAGGGACGCAAAAAATCGGTTTAGTCGAAATGGCTGATAATGGCACCCTCTTTCTCGATGAAATCGGGGAAATGCCTTTATCTATTCAGGTAAAGCTTCTCCGGTTTTTAGAAAGCGGAGAATTTCGGCGCGTTGGAGATACCCGACTCCGGCGGGTAGATGTTCGGATTGTCGCGGCAACCAATAGAGATCTTAAACAGGAAATAAATCACGGAAGATTTCGAGAAGATTTATTTTATCGCTTAAACGGCTTAACCTTAATCGTCCCCCCTCTCCGTGAACGGCGGGAGGATATCCTTCCTCTTGTAAAACATTTCCTCGAAACCCAGAGCAAAAATAAATTACTGGATCACGATTATAGTTTATTACCAGAAACGAAGGAGCGCCTGCTAACATATGATTTTCCCGGTAATATTCGTGAGCTCTTCCATCTCATTGAACGAGGACAAATCTTATCAATCGACGGGAGGATCACACCTCAAGATATTTGGGGGAAATCAGAGCAACTCCTGAAGACCTCCCCCTCTTTCAATTCAGAAGAAAAATTTTTCAATCTATTCCACGACCATCATTATCCATCTTTAGAGGATGTTGAAAAACACTACATTTTAGCCACTCTAAAAAAGGTGAAGGGCAATAAGACCCAAGCTGCAAATTTATTGGGAATCAGCGTTAGAAATCTGTATCGAAAACTACAGAATTATGGGATGGTAGAATAATCGCCATGCGTGGCGCATAAAGAAAACTTGGCTGGCGCCCGAAGACACTGTCTTCGCACGAATTAACCTTCTAGTTAGCCTTGGCGAAGGCGGCCGGTCGAATGCTAAGCCATCCATGGCGCATTCGACACTAGACACGTCCTGTGTCGTCGCCTTAGTTGCCCTTATGCGCTGGCCACGACGATAAGCGGATGAGCTTATCGCCACACTGCAACTCACTACGCATACTCCAGCAGTGTGGATTGGCCGAGTGTCCCTGTAGCCAAGACTCGAACAAGGATGTTCGAGATTAGAGCGCCGCCATGGATGGCAAGGCGCCGTGATGGCGGGAAGGGACCTTCCAGAAAGTATACAACGAAGTTATACTTTCTGACTAGTACAGAGAAGGTGCTTCGAATCAACATTCAAGCACCTTTTTTGTGTGTACTGACTGTAGAAGTGTGTAAAACTTTCACAGCCCTCTCCCCCGAAAATAGAAAGAACTATAGCCATAAAATTATTGACGGCTAAAATTTCTTTTTCTGAGAAGACTATGGATATGTTAGGAAAGGATGTGTGCCAATGATCAAAGAAATATTCTCAGGGAAACTGCCTGCTGTCTTAAATAATCCGACTCCAATTGCGCTCGAATTTGGCTCTGAGGGATCGTCTGATAGTCAACGACTTCATTCAATCATGGAACAGGTTTCTGCTGATCTTCAGGGCAAAGTCGAAGTATATTATGTTAATGTTGACAAAGTCCCAGAAGTTAAGGAAATGTATAAGGTAAAGGATCTTCCAACCATGATTTTATTCAAAGATGGTGATCCGCAGGCCACGTTGGTCGGCTATCATTCAGAACAAGAAGTCCATAGTTTTCTTATCCAGTAACCAATCTTTAGTAGCCTTTAGTAGCCTTTAGTAGTCTTTAGTAACCCAAGCCTTTCAGCCCTCTTACTAGCCTTAAAATACATTATAATGGAATTTAACGAGTTCACTATAGAGTTAGTATGACGGTAAATCAGCAAGTTTACCTGATATAAAAGGAGGTTAGCTCAGCTAACCTCCTTTTATATCACTATTTTTTCACTTACATCCCACCGACTGGTGGAGAAAACGCAACCGTATCTTGGTTCTGAAGGATTCGTCCAAATTCAGCTTGCTCGCTGTTAACCATACAGATAGCCACCTCTTCAAGGGGTAGATTATGCTTTTTTATAACATCAATGACTCGACTGTTTTCCTTTAATTCGGACGTTTTCTCTTCAAACCGACCTTCACGAAGGTCACCAAAAAGTTTTACCGTTACTTGCATTGCTAGACCCCCTTGCTAAAAATTATAGACCTGATCGAGCTCTTGGTCGGTGAAATCCCAAGTGGCATTATGGGGAGGTACTGGTTCACTGAAGAATTCCGGTAAGCGGTCATCATTATTTGTAAATCCGGCTGCTTGATTAAAAGCCCTTTCAGTTTTAAGCACATACCGTCCCATATTAAACCAATCGTCGACTGACATGTTTGTTCCATACTGGGCATTAATCATATCAATCAAAGCATGCGAGACCGGCTCATAATCCAGGATGGCAAAAGCCGTGAATATACATAAACCGGCGCTGTCAATAGCTGCCGTAGCAATCTGTAAATTCCTGGAAAGTTCGACCTGCCCTTCTTTGGCTAAAGGGTCAATTCGACCTCCTACATTCAAAACGTTCGATGTGACAGAATACCCTGCAGTATGATCCGCACCCATTGGGGTTGTAGCGTAAGTCACACCAATGCCCTTGACAGACCGCGGGTCATAGGCAGGCATGCTTTGATGTTTAACCGTCGGAATACGGGTTAACCCAAAGGCTTTACCCGTGAATTCGGCTCCATTACCAAGAATACGGCCAATTGGAGTACCTTCTTTGATTTCTTCTTTAAATAATCTCAGCATTTCCGGTCCATCACCCCAAGGAAGGACACCTGCTTCCATAGCCACCATCATAGAGCCGGCAGTTTCAATCGTATCGATACCGATATCATCACAGAGCTGATCGATATTCGCGATGAGGTCCAGGTCATCAACGGTACAACCCGCTCCAAAACCCCAAATCGTTTCATATTCAAAACCTGAGGTCAGGTATTTATTATCTTTGTCGTTATAAGTTTGGGAACAACGTATGACGCAACCAACGTGACAGCCATGGGTGGGATCCCCTTTTCTGCTCATGATGGTTTCATACATCGTTTCGCCACAAATCTTTTCGGCCCCCTCGAATTGCCCCATCCTGAAGTTCTTAGTTGGCAATCCTCCGGCCTCATTCAGAATATTGACAAGTACATTGGTTCCATATTTAGGCAAGGCATCCCCGCTCACTGGGTGACTGAGCAATCCTTTATTAAAAAGCTGTGCCGCGTTTTTAAACGCTTCCTTATCGTTGATCTTGATTCCTTCCCCATCATTGTCGTCTAGGGTAATGTACTTTATTTTTTTAGAACTCATCACAGCACCGAGTCCACCACGTCCTAAACTGCGAATATGCCCTTTAGGGTCTTTGACAGAAATGTTTGCGGCGGACATTTTGTATTCTCCAGCTTGCCCAATCGTGATAACTCCCGTATTCTCTCCATATCTGGAAGTCAAAGTATGGATCACTTCATAGTTACCCTTGCCAAGGAGTTCGGTCTCTTCTTTAATTTCTATGCCATCTTTATGAACATGGAGACAGTACCATTGGTCTCCTTTGGGAATATCTTCAATGATTAACGCTTTGACCCCCAGCTTGGCAAATCGTTGGGCCACAGTACCTCCAGAGTTGCTTTCTTTGATCCCACCCGTCAATGGGCTCTTAGCCCCAGCCGATAAACGTCCCGAGTTAGCGGCCATCGTGCCTGCCAATAATCCTGGTGCAAAGACTAACTTGTTTTTCCTGCTTAAGGGATGACAGGTAGGATCAACCTCTTTGGCTACAATAACCGAGGTAAGCCCCCGCCCACCCAGTTGCTTCCACTCTTCCGGCACTTCTTCCGCAACGAACGAGAGATTTGCCATGTTTACTCGATAAATTTTCACGATACGCCCTCCACGAAGCTCAATTTTGTGAACTCGCCTACTTGAGAGCTTCACAAGTTTCACTAGCTCACATAGGAATATTATCTAACGTAAGCATCATTACTATTCTATAAACTGTCGTTGTTCTTAGGCCCGCCAAAGCCTTAAGGTCAGACAGCGAAGGCTCCCCCCCTGATTTTGACATCAACTTTAAACTCTCCATCAAACACAGATAGTCACTCTCACAAGTCACTATCTGCCTCACTTTTTAAACTTGAGTATCACTTCAACAATTCGGGGTTTGTGCCGTTCTTCGTGAGAAATCCTACTATTGGCTTCATTCTCGTTTACTACCCAGTATCTGTTCTGCGCAAAGCACTCCGTCCACCGCTGCCGATATGATACCTCCAGCGTATCCGGCTCCCTCTCCACAGGGGTAAAGCCCTTTGATGCCAATAGCCTCTAAGCTGTCCCCTCTGGTAATGCGAACTGGGGAA
>NZ_JYNH01000204.1 GCF_000960765.1 Desulfosporosinus sp. I2
GATTAATCTTGCAAACTTAGCTGATCCAGAAACATTCGTTCGTTCCCCAATATTGACAAAATTATTTTCTTTCTTTATGACAATGGCTTCAAGACCACAGTAAACCGTCTCTTTTTCTATCATGGGAATTTTTCTTGGTTTGATACCCTTTACCGCATCACTGATCGCTTTGATATGCGCTGGGGTTAAACCGCAGCATGCCCCGACAATATTCAAATGCCCTTCCTCTGCTAATTCCTTGACCAAAGCTGCAGTTTCTTCCGGACGTTCCTCATACTCCCCTAGGGAGTTTGGCAACCCTGCATTTGGATGGAAGGTTACATAGCGGTCCTGGGTTTTGGAAAGATTTTTAATGAAAGGAATTAAATCCTTAGCTCCAAAGGAACAGTTTAATCCTATGCCAAGAATTTCATCACCCTTCATAGTGTGGGCAAAAGCTTCAAGCGTCTGACCCGATAATATACGACCACTTTTATCGGCAATAGTCCCTGAGATAAATATAGGTAGGGTTAAACCTTTTTCCTCAAAGACATTTTCAGCTGCAGAATACAAGTCCCCATTGCGCCATCTAGGACAAGAATTCTTTCCTTTAAATATTCCTCGATATTGTATCTCATCAGTTAGCCCCCTTAATTTTGAGAAAGTACATTAGATAGATTTGAACCTAATACATTCACTATAGCATGATAAAATAGATATAGGTTAACTCCAAAAAACTATAGCCTGCTATAGCATAAAACTATAAAGAGTTGAAAGCACGGTCCTAAACTGGCGATGACTTTCAACGTCCCCATCAATGCGTGACGAGGGGACCTGCTTAAGGATGGAAAAATATTGCTAAAGACAAAGACCGCAAACCTAATGGGAATCTCATGACTTAACTGACTTTAAAACCCTCGAAAAGAGAAAGACAAATTCTTTTTAGACCACTGAGTCAATCTCTTCAGATCCTGCTTGTTGCTAGATACTTTTTTAAGTTCCGTACTTCTGCAGCTCTGAACTACATAATTTGAAGCAATTTCAAAATCTAACATAATTTTCGGTATATCCTCCGCTTCCAGTTCAGGACATAGTGTTGTCCTGAACTCATAGGCCAGTCCGCAGCTTTTTATGATTTCCACGCTTTCTAAAACGGAGGCTAATTCCAAACAGCTTGTCCCTGTAACCTGCTCATATTTCCTGAGCGGAGCCTTTAAGTCCATGGCGATAAAATCCAGTAGCTTATCCTCCATCAACGCTCTCAAACTATCCGGATTTGTTCCGTTGGTGTCAAGCTTTACGAGCAAACTCATGGCCTTCAATTCTTTGATAAAAACGTTTAGATCCTTTTGCAACGTCGGTTCTCCGCCAGTTACAACCACTGCATCGATCATTCCTTTTCTTTTCGCAAGGAATTCGAAAATCTCCTCAGGCAGAATACCCGTTGAACCATCATTTTCATCGATAAGCCTGAAATTGTGACAATAACCACATCTTAAGTTACAGCCCTGCGTGAAAACCACGGACGCTATCTTACCCGGATAATCCACAAATGACGTCTTCACAAATCCTCCAATATTCATGCTAACACCTCTGGCATCACGAATTTTTTCCTCTGAGCGTACTCTTCTTTCTTCCCAAGATTATAGTTCTTGACCGGTCTGAGGTAGCCTGTCACTCTGGACCATACTTCGGCTTCGGCACCACATTCAGGACAATCGAAATGTTCTCCGCTGATATATCCGTGAGAGTCGCAGATACTGAAGGTTGGAGTAATGGAGATATAGGGGATTTTGTGTTTGTTAAATATTTTTTGAATAAGCCGCTTACAAACACTAATATCCTCAATCGCTTCTCCAAGATAGAGGTGCTGAACCGTTCCTCCTGTGTAAAGAGACTGCAATTCGTCCTGTAGCTCCAAAACCTCAAAAATATCCTCCGTATACCCTACCGGAAGTTGGGTTGAGTTTGAATAATAAGGAACTTCATCGCCAGCCGTAATAATTGAGTCATATCTTTTAGTATCCAACATAGCCAGACGGTAAGAGGTTCCCTCTGCTGGCGTCGCCTCTAAATTGTAGACGTTTCCGGTCTCCTGTTGAAATTTAACCAATAGCTCTCTCAAATAGTTCATAACACTCACGGAAAACTCCCGTCCTTCTTCCGTTTCAATGCCTTTTCCCATGAAATTTAGTAACGCCTCATTCATCCCGACGATACCGATCGTACTGAAATGATTGTGCCAATAATGCCCCGTCCGCTCCTTTGAATGTCTCAAATAATAGCAAGAATAGGGATACAGACCCCTTTCTGACTGCTGCTCAATCATTTTCCGCTTAATTTCCAAGGCCGTGCGCCCGATTTCCGCCATATGTTTCAGACGTTCCATAAATTCTTGTTTTGTCTTGGCTAGGTAAGCTAATCTGGGCAGGTTAATGGTAACAACACCGATGGATCCTGTGAGAGGATTGCTTCCGAACAACCCCCCACCTCGTTTTCTCAGTTCACCGGTATCAAGCCTTAACCGGCAGCACATAGATACTGCATCTTCAGGAGACAGATCTGAGTTGACATAATTCGCAAAATAAGGGATGCCATACTTACACGTAATTCTCATAAAGGCATCCGTGACAGGACTCTCCCAATCAAAATCTTGGGTAATATTAAGGGTAGGAATTGGGAACGTAAACACTCTGCCCTTGGAATCTCCTTCCAGCATAACGTCACAGAACGCCAAGTTGAACATATCCAACTCTTCCTGAAACTCTCCATATTTAGCCTCAGTATAGGTTCCGCCGATAATTACTTGCTCCTCTCTCAACGTGGAAGGCACCTTGATGTCAAACGTAAGGTTGGAAAAGGGGCACTGAAATCCAACTCGTGTGGGAACATTGATGTTAAAAATAAATTCTTGCAAGCACTGTTTGACTTGGGTAAAGGTCAATTGGTCATACCGGATAAACGGTGCACAGAAGGTGTCAAAACTAGACCAAGCCTGAGCTCCGGCCGTTTCCCCTTGTGTCGTAAAGGTAGAATTTACGATTTGCCCAAGGAACGATCGCAAATGTTTGGCTGGACCGCTTTCCACCTTGCCAGGTACTCCTCCGAATCCGTCAAGCAGGAGCTGTCTCAAATCCCAACCTGCACAATAGGGTCCGAAAAAGCCCAGGTCATGGATGTGGCAGTCTCCACTTTCATGTGCCTCTCGAATTTCCTGAGGATAGATTTCATAAAGCCAATACTTTTTGGTGAAGACTTCTCGAATGTAATTGTTTAAACCATTAATACTTTTTTGGGTGTTCGCATTCTCACTAATTTGCCAGTCCTTATCTCCTAAGTAGTCGGAAAACATTCCAATCGTCGCCCCAATAAGAGCATCCATCTCACGGGTGCTTTTCCTTTTTTGACGATAAAGGATGAAGGCTTTGGCGGTTTTAGCATGTCCGTTTTCTATGAGGACTTTTTCGACGATATCTTGGATTGATTCTACATCCGGTTGCTTGTCCCTGAATTTTTTCTGTATTACATCGATAACCTGTCGGCCTATTTCTTCAGCCCGCTCATAGTCCGATCCTCCACACGCAGTGGCGGCTTTGAAAATGGCATGTACTATTTTCTCTTGATTAAACGTCTCAAGTCTTCCATTTCTTTTAATAATTTCTGTTATCATCGATTAAACACCCTCCAATTTTTCAAATTAAAAAGCCCCTTGACGATGAGCGCCAAGAGGCTGTGTATATCCCTGAATACAACACTAACTTATGGAACCCCCCTATCGCTCGTAGAGTTATTGGTTCATTAATAAAGGCAGGTCTTCTGACTTTGGTTCATGAATGCTTCACGCCTTCCCGGTATGAGCCAGTGGCCTCTAGTATGAAACATCTCCCCATTACAGTGGCGGGACCGTGCAGGACTTTTACCTGCTTCCCTTTTAAGCTGTACTCTTAGTACTTGCACCTTTATTTTCCAATATTCAATTGCTATCATCTTATCGTATATCCACCTAATGTGTCAACCAGGAAATTCAATCTTGAAATTATTAATTGCTGCCCCAATTTTTTATTTATACGCCAAACTAGTACTTAACATCTTCTCAATCTCTTTAAGCTCTTTATTGTTACGCTTTGCGTAATCATCCACTTGATCCTTATCAATTCTGTGGATATCAAAATAGTTTGCCTCTTCAGAGGCAAAGTACAGCCCGCACACACTAGCAACAGGATCCATCATATAATGTTCTGTCAAAGTTATACCCGTATTACGTTCTCCCTCTAAAAGCTGAAAAAGCTTTGTTTTTTCAGCATGATCCCGAAGACTAGGATATCCAAAGGCAGGTCTTATTCCCCTAAATGACCCCTTTAATAAAGATCTAAGTTCTAGCTTTTCATCTGGAGAGTACCCCCAATAATCCTTTCTTACCTGAAAATGTAATAACTCTGCAAAGGCTTCTGCCAGTCTATCAGCAAGAAGTTTTACCATAATTGCTCCGTAGTCATTGCCTTGTTCTTTAAGTTTCTCGGCATACTCCTTAGCGCCTATTCCTGCAGTCACAATAAATCCACCTAAATAATCAGTTTTTCCACTATCCTTAGGGGCTATATAATCTGCAAGGCATCTATAGACATTATCCTTGGAAACCGCTTGTTGCCTTAACATATTGAAGGTGGTAACACTTCCATTATGGTACATTTCAAGGTCATCTCCTAGAGAGTTAGCAGGAAAAATACCCAAAACAGCATTTGCTGTAAGTATGTCTTCCCTCTCCAGTAAATCTAACATTTCATTGGCATCATCAAAAAGCTTTTTAGCCTCTTCGCTAAATTTAGGATCTTCCATAATTTTGGGATACACCATGCCCATATCCCAAGCTACAAAGAAATAAGACCAATCAATATAGTTTCTAAGCTCGCTGATGGGGAAATTTTTTAAATGTTTGGTTCCAATTAAGTTTGGAACGTTAATACTTTCCTTATCCCAATCTATTTGAAGTTTCTTTTCTCTAGCTTCTTCGATCGGCACAAGCTTTCTTTCAATTTTCCCGTAGCTTTCTCTTATAGTTTGGTATTCCTCCTCAATTTGAGCTAAATACCTCTCTCTTCCATTCTTATCGACCAGCTTTTTGGCAGCTTCTACGGCTTTAGAAGCATCAACACTATACACGACTCCCTTTGAATAGTTAGGTGCAATCTTTAAGGCTGTGTGAGTCTTAGAGGTTGTTGCTCCACCAATCATCAAGGGGATGTTAAACCCTTGCCGTTCCATTTCTTCCGCTACATTAGACATCTCATCTAAAGAGGGAGTAATCAGTCCACTCAGAGCTATGATATCAGCATTTTCTTTTTTTGCTGTTTGCAGGATTACTTCGCAAGATGCCATTACTCCAAGATCAATCACTTCAAAATTATTGCAAGACAGAATAACGGAAACGATGTTTTTGCCGATATCATGGACATCCCCCTTAACCGTGGCAACGACCACTTTTCCTGCACTGCTACTTTCACTGCTCTTCTTCTCTGCCTCAATGTAGGGTAATAAAACACCCACTGCCTTTTTCATAACTCTGGCGCTTTTTACAACCTGCGGGAGAAACATTTTTCCTTCGCCAAATAATTCTCCAACCACCTTCATTCCATCCATTAAGGGACCTTCGATAACCTCTTCTGCTCTGTCATATTGTCTTCTGACTACTTCAACGTCTTCTTCTATAAATTCTGCTATCCCTTTGACTAAGGCATGAATTAATCGTTCCTTAGAATCTTGCTCTCGCCAGGCAAGTTTATTCTCAACTTGCTCCCCGCCAGACGCTTTGTATTTTTCCGCAAACTCTAAGAGTTTTTCAGCAGAATCAGGTGTCTTATTCAGGACCACATCTTCAACCTTTTCCAGGAGCTCCTTATCTATTTCATCGTAAATTTGAATCATACTTGGGTTTACAATAGCCATATCCATTCCTGCAGCAATAGCGTGATACAAAAACACAGAGTGCATAGCTTCCCTGATGGCATTGTTTCCTCTAAAGGAGAAGGATAAATTACTTACCCCACCACTGACCTTGGCATGAGGAAGATTTTCCTTGATCCATTTTACGGTGTTAATAAAATCGACCGCGTAATTATTGTGCTCTTCAATCCCTGTGGCAATGGCTAAAATATTAGGGTCAAAAATAATATCCGTTGGTGGAAACTTCACCTTATTT
>NZ_JYNH01000205.1 GCF_000960765.1 Desulfosporosinus sp. I2
TAATGCCCGTCGTGTCAACCTTGTCTTGGTGCGCTTTTTTCTGGTCAACTTGCAATCCTTCCAAGAGCCAGGCCAGTTGACGCTTGGTGATGTCCCTTACTTCGCCCTGATTCTTCGGCCACTGGAATTTCATTTCGTCGGAAAGTGCTTTGGTAACCAGGATAAAGCCGTTGCCGTCCCAGCGTAAAGCTCGCAAGGCATTGTGGCGTTTATTGCAGAACAGGAAGACGCTTGTTCCCGCATGGGGATCCAGTTTAAATTTCAAGGCCACCAAGGAGGCGAGTCCATTTTGCTGTTTGCGAAAATCGGTGGCTCCCAGGGCCAAGTAAATATGGTCCGCCTCATCGGCGATGTGCCGCTTCTTGCTTCATCGGCGTAAATTCCGGCGAACAGCCAGTTCTCTTGATTTTCAATCAAGGCGGTGTAATACTCCAACTGTGCGGTAAAGGAATGTTGCTGCTCACGGGAATCGGTGCTAACCCGGCAATAAGCGCAAACCCGTTTTTTGGGCTGTAATTGCCGGACGACCTGCTGCTTAACAGGATCTATTTTTACTACTTTTTTAGCCATTCCCTTTCTTTGCAGTGAACGGAGGGTGAGCGATATGTCAAAGAATCAGGTAGCCAATGAGGTGAAATACAAGGTAGCGGTGAAGCTATTGGATATTATGCTCCGTAACGGCCTTATCTCCCCTGCTGAGTACAAAAAAATTGACCAATTGAATCGCCAGACTTTCTCGCCGGAGCTTTCCGGAGTATATGTGTAAAAACACCTGGATATCTCAAAGCTTGTGTGGTATTGTGTGTTGCTAACAGGCCTTCCAGCGGTGCATAAAGATCGATCCCCATTTGATCTAATCCTCCTAGAAGATCCAGCAATTTTGCCGTATCCCGCCCCAGGCGGTCAAGCTTCTTTATCAGCAATACATCCATTTTGCCATCACCGGCAACCTTCATGACCTCCGCAAGACCGGCGCAGTCAAAATCCAGACCGCCCCCCATATCCTCAGCTTCACCGACGACCATAAAGCCCATCTGCTCGGCATAATCCATAAGCTCCTTTTTCTGACCCTTTAGGGCGCCGTGGGTATCCTCCGGTGCGTCGATCCGGCAGTAAATCCATGCTCGTTTCCGGCTTTCCTGGCTCCAGAAGGCTTGAGCTTCTTCAACGCTCGCAATCGGTATTTCGACAGGCTCCTTATCTCCCAGCTGCATGGGTACCAGCTCCTTCGTGATTTCTTGCAGATACTTCTGATCGGGGCAACAGTTTATGAATTCGCCATAGGTGTCCAGCATCAGCCTGTCCAGCGTATCCGTCAGAATAATCTTGACCGCATGCTTCTTTTTCAGCATGACAAAGCTTGCAATACCGGACGGGGACTTCTCAAAATAATATTCCTGACGCCCTCCGTCAAGCCCGTATACATGTCCGATGATGATATCCTTCTTTAGCAATTCAGCCAATGCTTCCTTTCGCATATCGACTTCCTCCTTGATATTTTCTAATATTTTGAATTTAATCTCAGAAGGATACGGCAGGACGGAAAAGACCGCCTTGCCGCATAGTTTCCAAGATTTAAAAAAGATCTGCTTGTTCTTCATTACGAATTGCCGCTTCTATTCGACACTACTTCCCGAAGCGGAAAAGCCTTGCGACTCTGAGGACGGCAGCATAAACGGTTTGCCGGTTAAGCAAACGCCATAGGAATTTCACCTCTCCCAGGATCTCTGCGAGCCGCACCATTGCTTGAATCTGTGGCTGGACGGAAGTAGCATTGTCACTGTCCATTTTATGGCAATACAGTCCACCGCAGACCGTTTTATGACCGGGCGTTCTCGCTCGTCACCTTCGATACCATCGGTTCGACGGATGCCTGTCACCCATCCGCAGGCTGTCTTGGCGCGCCCGTCAACGTCGCTGCCGCTTTTCACACGGCTGGACAGCTCATGTATTTATGCTGCCGGATATAAAATTTTCAAAGAGCAACAGGAGAATAAAAAAAGCCCCTCACTTCTTTAGGGAAAAAAGTGAGGGGCTGCACGGAAATTTTTTTATTTTTCCATCAATTTTTTTAGCTTTTTAAGTATCTTGGTCTTGCGGTCGTGTATTGTCATTGAGGGAATACCGGTTTCCTTCGACAGTTGACGTTCGCTTTTACTCTGAAGATACAGCTCTACGATCAGCGTTTTCTCAGACTCGTCGAGCATTTTAAGGCATTGGCGCAGCTTTACGAGCAGCATCTCGCTTATAATCATATCCTCCATGGAATCAACTGCAGCAGAAATTATATACTCCACGGATATGCCTTTCTCATTGCAGCCCTCAAGCGACATATTGTTATCCTCCGCCAGCTTGTCCAGGTATTTCTCCCTGTCTCTGCAGCGGTAATAGGCCTTATAGACCTCCTGGGTCACGGGGATACGTTTTTTCCCGACCAGCAGGGTATATTTTTTATCATGGTTATCCATAAGCTTGTCCTCCATTTCAAGATTTTTTAAATCCGGAAAATGAAGAACAAGCGGAGGAGATCGGCAACCAACGGAATTGCCCTTTTTACACGCGAAAACGCCCACTTGAAGAGATCCCAAATGAGCGTTATTAAATTGATATATACGATTATTTGGCTGTGGCAGTTCTACATGACAGCCATACTTATCCGTTGGGATAGCATAGGTCTTTTTTAACAGTTCAATATTAACGACGATGGAGCAAAGACAAATGATGTCCGCTTCACTACACCAAGCCGCTAATTATTAATACCGGCTGCTGACTTTTTGCAGTATACTCTATAAACACAAATACCCCTCCAAATCCGCAAATTCGGAGGGGCATTATTTTACAAGCATGTTGAAATACACCCGCCAAACTTACGCTTTTTTTATATGGCGGAGCAATTTCTCACATATTGGATTGTTATATGCATTCTATGAGTTTTTTTATGGGTATTTAGTATCATGTCGTTTGCCATTAGAAACTGTAGTTTGTTGTATGAGGTGAACTAATAGTGCACAATGATTTTGATAAACTGGGGACATTCTTAAAACAGCCCAGAAAAATGATAATTATACACAGGAGCAGTTGGTTTGAAAATTGAGGATAACACCCCCTACCTCATGTCTATTGAAAACGAAAATAAGAAAGCGAGTTACGATGTCCTGTTTACCTCATCCGGGAGTTAGGTATATCAGCAGATACAATCTTTTTCCTGAAAATAAGCGCACGAAGACTGAAGTTGAGCAGCTGACCGGTTGCTTCGTCTGTGTAATGAGCGCGAGCTTAAGATCGCAGCAACCACAGTGAAAGCTCTGCAGGACACCAAGTAGCATATAAACCGATAACTTTTGAACCATCTCTTTCCAACGGCAAATTCGAAGGTAGCGGTATTTTTCATAACAAATTAATAATGAAATACAAAAACCTGCGCAGAAAGGGCAGGTTTAAACACATAGTCTCCGCGGCAGCCAGGCTGTCATAGTGCTGATAAGCACCTTAGACCCTATGGCTTTGCGTCCCTGTCTTTTGACAGGTTTGCCCTTATCACTGATTAATTCATTTTATTATGAGGCCAGCGGGTTGTCCTGCGGCCTCAGCAAATACTCTTGCTTTTCGATGTCAATCCCTTTATCTCTCCACATTTTAAATAGCGATATACCCACGTTTAATTTATGGTACTCGATCCAACATTATAGCAAGCTAATTCAATATGTTACCGTAGCGGAGTATACTGATTCTGTTTCCAATAAAATACCGGAAGCGTTATAAACTTTAGCGGTAGCACATACACGATAGGTCCCTGTTATAACATAGTAATATTCTACTAATTCAGTGCCGGCAACTCCTGTTCCTGACGATGTCCATGTCTTGATTGTGGTCCAACCACTGCTGGTGGATTTCTGTAATTGGGCTGTCAAAACCGTACTGTACGAATTGTTGTAAATAGTAACGTCCCCTATGCAAGTTGCTAACCCTGATGAATCGATAGATAGTCCCGGACTTAAAAGCGAAATGTACGTGAATTGAGGAGTTATCAATCCTTGTGTTCTTACATTGCTTGTCCCATCAGCTGCGTAAGCCGGAACGACGGAGAAAACGGCCATAAGGACAATTAGACCCATGAAGATAAATTTTTTCATAAATAAAAACCTCCTTTGATATCTTTCAATAGTTAAAGACAACAAAGAAGGTTTTTTGCAACAGTTTTCAGCAAAAAATATTTTTTAATCTACATATTTTACTCCTTCGGCTATCTTCAGCACAGTGTCTTCACTCATCGGTGCCTGAACCGTAAACAAACTATTATCCATTTGCCATACGATTGTAATGATGGAATTTTTCAATACAAGCGTTCCCTCATGCCCGTTGATACTGATTGTTTTAAAGACGGAAGCATTTTCCGTATCCACCGCAGGGCTGTTGGCTTCGCTTAATTCTGTATAAATGATAAGTGAATCTTTGTCCTGTTCACTTTCAAATACAATTTTTTTTAGTGGTTTGTTGCTGGAGATGTTACTTACTTTATATCCATCCGGGATATAGGTCGGAACATAGGCCTTGGTCCAGTTAACAACCGGACTTCCGCTGCCCGAACCGCTATTGCTCTCCTTTAATTGAAAAGACGTATATTTCGGCTGAATATCCATCAAATAATTCAATACTCTGACTCTCCATGCCTGTACGCTAGCTACGGTGGCAAACAATAGAATAAACACAACCAGCATGGCTATAGCAGATCTGTTTAAGGCCTTCAAAATGCGCCGCCTCGCGGCATAAGCCTTCGGCTTTTTTAATTGAGTGTCCAGCTGTTGGCTAAACCCTTGGAATGTCTCCTCGGAAGGTAAAAAATCAGGGTTGTTTTTCAGCCTTTCTTTTTCTTCCAAAAAAATTTTCCCTTCTTTTTCCGCGGCATCGTGCATGACCAGCCTGAACAGACTGTCTTCATATTCTTCATAAAGCTTTTCCCTGATTTGTTCCGAGCTGTTATTTGGCATACTTATTCATCTCCTTATCCATGAGCTTTTTAGCCTTTCTTCGGGCTCTTGTCAAATACTGCCGGACACTACCGGAAGCTATGCCAAAAATTCCCGCTATTTCACCATCATCCATTCCCAACATGTACTTAAAATACAGCAGATCTTTCTGCTGCTCCGGAAGTCTCAATATTGAATTCCCCATCTCTTCTATTTCTTCCTGATGGATAATCCTGTCTTCAATAGTTTCTTCAAGGCCAGAAATCGCTTCAGCCAAGTCGGCGTCTTCACCATAATACACATGCTTTTTCTGTACGTCTCTGTGTTTTATAAAGTTGATTGCCACACTCCTGGAAGTATAGACAACATAAGCGGCCGTTTTGCAACCGTCTAATGTACGAATTAAAGAAATTTTTTCAATCAATTTAAAAAAAGTATCATTAATCAGGTCTTCCAGATTGTCCTCATCATGCGTAATATTGTAAACTGTCTTCCGAACGAGACCGTAATAGTCCTGATATAAGCTAAGCATAAAGGCCTTACTATCTTGACCTTCCATTGCGGCGATTATCATCATTATCATCTAATTACATCCTTTGTTATTAATTATACAATTATAATTATACAGGCAATTAGATTAGAATTGTGATGAAAAAATAAAGACTCCTTAAAAACAATCAAAAATAAGCTTGATAAAAAATTTTCTAGAAATATGTGTTGCAAAAGTTTTCTCAGATTGTCTATATAGATAAGATGGAAAACCCTTTAAAGGAAAAAATTACATATCAAAAAATAGTAGTCACAAATATCATTGGGTATGACAAGATGTACTGCTGCCCCGTTCAAACAGATGCTTTCTGAACCGCGAGGGAAATTAAAATTATCTTGGTTTTAATCGAAAGCCAATATGCTTTGGTTAAGATAAATAGAATCGAAGGGGGTGATTAATTTGAAATCAAAAAGCCTGGATTCCGTCATATCAATATGAGCCAATATGGTGATGCAATCACACTTGCTTCTTCATGCTCCCCCGGTCATCAATTGACCGATTCGCTTGAATCCCATATCCGGAACATGGAGAGACAGGAAACTTTGATGTACTCGACAACTGCAATTTAAGTCCACTTGCAAATATATA